>NZ_JCAMOP010000008.1:0-277604 GCF_059512345.1 Bradyrhizobium sp. Unk1 | reverse complement strand
GCCGGCATGGAAGAGAACCCCGTCAACCTCGATCCCCGCATGGCCAAGCTCGCCGGCGGCGTCCACCGCCTCGACGGCCAGCTCATGGTCGTCCTCGACGTCGATCGTGTCCTCGAGCTTAAAACCGAAGTGCAAATGGCTGCCTGAGCTAACCGAAACATCGAAGCCGGAGAACCAAAATGAAGACATGTTTGGTGGTCGATGATTCCAGCGTCGTGCGAAAGATCGCGCGCCGGATCCTGGAAGGCCTGGAATTCGAAGTCACCGAGGCCGAGGACGGCTCGAAGGCGCTGGAGATCTGCCAGCGGCAGCTGCCCGACGCGGTGCTGCTCGACTGGAACATGCCCGTGATGGACGGCTTCGAGTTCATGGGCCACATGCGCCGCCTGCCCGGCGGCGACCAGCCCAAGGTGGTGTTCTGCACGACCGAGAACAACGTGGCTCATATCGCTCAGGCGCTCAGCGGCGGCGCCAACGAGTACATCATGAAGCCCTTCGACAAAGACATCATCGCCGACAAGTTCGCTGAAGTCGGCTTGATCCCGGTCGGACAAGCCATGGTCTGAGTGTCTGGCGAAACCGTTTCAGCCAGAGTGTCCCCAGTACAGCTTCCGAGAGGCTATCCGTGACCCCGACCGAGTATGAGTATCTGCGTAAGTTCCTGAGGGATCATTCCGGGCTCGACCTGTCCGCAGACAAGCAATATCTGATCGAAAGCCGGTTGTTGCCGCTCGCCCGCAAGGCCGGGCTCTCCGGGATCGGCGAGCTCGTGCAGAAGCTGCAGGGCGGCTCGAGTGCGCTCGTCACCAGCGTGGTCGAAGCCATGACCACCAACGAGACCTTCTTCTTCCGCGACAAGGTCCCGTTCGATCATTTCCGCGACACCATCATGCCTGAGGTCATCAAGGCGCGCGCCGGCCGACGAAGCGTGCGCATCTGGTGCGCCGCCGGCTCGACCGGGCAGGAGCCCTATTCGCTGGCGATGTGCCTGAAGGAGATGGGCGCGGCCCTGACCGGCTGGCGCGTCGAGATCATCGCGACCGACCTGTCGCAGGAGGTGCTCGAGAAGGCCAAGGCCGGCATCTACAGCCAGTTCGAAGTGCAGCGCGGCCTGCCGATCCAGATGCTGATGAAATATTTCAAGCAGACCGGCGAGACGTGGCAGATCAATCCCGAGCTGCGCGCGATGATCCAGCACCGGCAGCTCAACCTGCTGCATGATTTTGGCCAGCTCGGCACCTTCGACGTCATCTTCTGCCGCAACGTGCTGATCTATTTCGACCAGGACACCAAGATCAACATCTTCAACCGCCTCGCCCGCCAGATCGAGGGAGACGGCTTCCTGGTACTCGGTGCAGCCGAAACCGTGGTCGGACTGACCGACACGTTCAGGCCGATCCCGGATCGTCGCGGCCTCTACAAGCCGAACGATCCGCGTGCAGCGGCAGCCAAACCGGCGATCGCCGGCGCCGCGCCGCCGCGCATGGCGGTGTTGGCAGGACGATAGGGATGGCAGAGGATGGCAAGGGCGCGGAGCGCGTCACGTTCAGTCGAGGCTATGATGTCTGCATCATGGCGATCGACGGCACGTGGCGGCGCGACTGCAAGCTCAATGCGATTTCCGACACCGACGCCATCCTCACGGTGGATGGCTCGATCCAGGGATTGAACCTGAAGGAATTCTTCCTGCTGCTGTCGTCGACCGGGCTCGCCTATCGTCGTTGCGAGCTGGTGCGCGTCAACGGCGCCGAAATGGACATCCAGTTCTTGCGCGGCAAGAACCGGAAGAAGCGCGGCGCCGCCGGCGGCCGTGACGAGGCAGCGTGATCGCCAAATAGGCCTCGTCCCGCGCGCCCCGTCGCCGTTTTCCGAGACGTTGGTTCATATTTGCTGAAACATCCGGACGAATTCGCCGCACCGGCTTTACGGGGTTGAAGCGCGATCCGTGTATCGATCGCTCGTCTCAATTCTCAGGATACGGTAATGCCCAGAAGCTCCCTCTCTCCCATCCCGTCAAACCTGCCCGACGTCGCCGAGCGGCGTGCGCTTCAGCTTCTGGTGGTCGACGACGACGCCACGCAGCGCAGCCTGATCACGGTCGCCGCCAGGCAGGCCGGCCATGAAGTCACGGTGGCGCCGTCCGTCGCGGAGGCGATCGAGAAGCTCCGCGCCGCCCGCTTCGACTGCGTGACGCTCGACCTCGTGCTGGAGGATGGCGACGGCATCGACGTGCTGCGCGAGATGGCGGCGGCGAAATTCGCGGGCCACGTGATCGTCATCAGCGGCATGGACGGCAAGCGCCGCAGCGCCGCCCGCAGCTTCGCCCGTTCCGTCGGGATCCAGCTCCAGGGCCTGCCGAAGCCGCTCGATCTCGCGGCGCTGCGCATCAGCCTCGCCAATCTCGGCAAGACCGCAATGGGGCTGCCGGCGATGCATACCTGGGGTGGCGTCGCCACCGACGCGATCGTGGAACGGCACCGCACCTGAGGCGCGGAGCTGCCATGCGATCGGACGCGGGCGTTTCGCCGCACTGATCGCAGTTCAAGCCGGGTTGCCGGATTCCGACAGGCATTGCAGGGCGTGGCCGAGGCCCGCCCGGCAGGCGTTGAGAGCGGCGTTCGCGCTGACATAACGCGGCGTGACGTCGTCGAGTATGAAGACGTCGGCGGAACCTTCCGGATCGTTGCTGTGTTCTCGATCCATGGCTGCGGCGATCCGGCGCATACTGGTCTCGATCTGCGCGATCAGCAAGCGCAGGTCGGCGGCGATCAATCGTTGTCTGTCGGCCTCGGATGTCGCGACCAGCGGCGGCGTATCGGCCAAATTTAGCATGGATATTCTCCGTCTCCTGCAATTAGGCGCAATGCCGCTACTTGTGCGTTAAGTCTATGTCCCGTACAAATACGGGTGGGCCGAATCCGCGCCGAACGCCATAACGGTTGGCGCGGACGCGAGTCCGTAATGCCAACTGGATGTGGCACATGGCCGAGCAAACCTCTCGTGGTGAAATCTTCGTGGTCGACGACGACCCTGCGGTTCGCGACACCTTGTCGATGGTGTTGAAGGCGGCGGGTTATGAGGTGATCTGTTTTGCGGACGGCGCAGCCCTGCTCTCCGTCGCGCGGAACCGTACGCCGGCTGCGATCCTGCTCGACGTGCACATTCCCGGAAAGTCGGGCCTCGACATTCTGAAGGAACTGCACGGCGAAGATTATCCGGCGCCGATCTTCATGATTTCCGGGCAGGGCGACATCTCGATGGCGGTGGGCGCCATCAAGAGCGGCGCGCTCGATTTCATCGAAAAGCCGTTCCGCGGCAGCGAGATCGTTGGCCGGCTGGACGAGGCGATCGGAGCCTATGCACGCAGGCAGGCAGAGAGCGTATCGCCGAAATTCTCTTCGCTGCATTTCCCCGGACGCGAGCCGTTGACGCGGCGTGAACGCGAGGTGCTCGAGCAGTTCGCTTCCGGTGCGTCCAACAAGGAAGCCGGCCGCACGCTCGGCATCAGCCCACGCACCATCGAGGACCATCGCGCCAACATCATGAAGAAGCTCGGGGCGCGCAACGCCGCCGATCTGATCCGCATCGTGATGACCGCGGCCCAGCGCGCGTCGTAGTTCTGCCGGTGACGTTTCGTAGCCCGGATGAGCGAAGCGAAATCCGGGATCTGCGCCTGCGGCACCACCTCTCCCGGATTGCGCTGCGCTCCATCCGGGCTACAGGAGATTGATCCTCAGCCGCTCAGCGCCTTGCGGATGATCCGCGCCAGATCGGATTTGCGATACGGCTTCGCCAGCAGCAGAACGCCTGTATCCAGCCGGCCGTGATGGATGATCGCGTTCTCGGTATAGCCCGAGGTGTAGACCACCCTGAGGTCGGGACGCGTCCTCGACACCTCGTCGGCAAGCTGTCGTCCGTTCAACTTGCCGGGCATGATGACGTCGGTGAACAGCAGGTCGAACGGCTTGCCGGTGGCGACGATCGCGAGCGCCTCCGCGGCGTTCGCAGCCTGCAGGGTGACGTAGCCGAGCGAATGCAGCTGCGCCAGCACGTAGTCGCGCACCAGCCGGTCGTCCTCGACCACGAGGATCGTCTCGTGTCCGCCCTCGATCGTCGACGGCGTCACGCCTTCGCCCACGGCCGCGGGCGTCTTGCCGGGCGGCAGATACATCTTGATCGTGGTGCCGTGACCTTCCTCGCTGTAGATCTTGATGTGGCCCGTGGACTGCTTGATGAAGCCGTAGACCATCGAAAGCCCGAGCCCGGTGCCCTTGCCCGGTCCCTTCGAGGTGAAGAACGGATCGAACACCCGGGCCAGCATGTGCGCAGGAATGCCCGTGCCGGTGTCGCTCACGGCGATCAGCACATAGTGTCCGGGCCTGACGTCGTTGACGCTGGCATAGACCTCGTCGAGATAGGCGGTGCCCGTCTCCACGATCAGCTTGCCGCCGCCGGGCATGGCGTCACGGGCATTGAGCGCGAGGTTGAGGATCGCGGTGGTGAGCTGGTTGGGATCGACGATCGCGACGCAGCTCTCGTCCTCGAACACCGATTCGATCTGGATCTGCTCGCCCAGCGTCGGGCGCAACAGCTTTGCGGTGTCGATGATCAGCGAGTTGATGTCGACCTCGCGCGGCTGGAGCGGCTGCTTGCGCGCGAAGGCGAGCAGGTGCTGGGTCAGCTCGGCGCCGCGCCCGGCGGCCTCGTCGATCATCTTCGTGATCGCCGCAAGCTCCGGCTCCTTCGCCACCGCGTCGGCCAAAATTTCGATCGTCCCGGTGATCACGGTGAGGATGTTGTTGAAGTCGTGCGCCACGCCGCCGGTGAGCTGGCCGATCGCCTCCATCTTCTCGGCGTGGCGCATGCGCTCCTCGGACGCGATCTTGTCGGTGAGGTCGCGGTAGAACACGTTGAACAGGATGCCTTCGCGGCGTCTCAGCGCCGTGACGCTCAGCTCGGCCTTGAATTCCTTGCCGTCGCGACGACGAACCGTGAGCTCGCGGCGGCGGTTGAGGGTCTGGCCGTCCTGGGATTCGAGGAAGCGCGCGAGGCCGGCCTTGACCCGCTCGCGCTCACTCTCTGCGACGATGAGGTCGACCGCATTCCTGCCCAGCGCCTCGTCGCGCCGCCAGCCGAACAGCTCCTCGGCCCGCGAGCTCCAGTTCAGGATGGTGCTGCGGTCATCGGTCTGGACGAAGGCGTCGAGCGCGGTCTCCACGATATTGCGCGCGAGCAGCTCGCTTTCGCGCAAGGATTCCTCCGCGCGCCGTGCCTCGGTCATGTCGCGTCCGACGAAGAAGAAGCGCTTGGCCTGATCTGACCAGTTGCCGAGCCAGGACAGCCAGACCTCGCGTCCGTCCTTGTGGATGCAGCGGGTGTCGGCGAGCCTGGGGTGCCCGCCGCGCCGGAGCGCGCGCATTTCCCCGCGGGATTGTTCGAGATGCGCGGGATGGATGAAATCGACGCCGCTGCGGCCGATCATCTCGTCCGGCGGGTAGCCGAGCACGGCCTGGCTGCTCGGGCTGACCTGCACGATATGGCCCCGCGAATCCATGATCATGATCAGATCTTCCGAGGCGTCGAACAGCTGCCGCCGTTCCTCGATCTGCTGTTGCAGTGCGCGCTCGGTCCGTCGCGCATCGGTCAGTCTGCGCGCCGTGCCGGACGCGCCGATGATCTCGCCCGAATTGCCCCTGATCGGTGACAGGCTCACCGAGATTTCGACCGGACTGCCGTCCTTGCGCAGGCGCACCGTTTCGAAATGCTCGATCCGCTCGCCCGTCGCTATCCGCCGCAGATAGTCCTTGCCCTCTTCGCGGCGATCGGGTGGCAGGAGGATCAAGGTCGGCCGTCCGACCGCTTCCTCGGCCGTATAGCCGTAGAGGCGCTCGGCCGCCGCATTCCACCCGATGATGATGCCGTCGAGCGTCTGCATGACGATCGAATCGTCGGAGGATTCGACCGCCGCGCTGAACAGGCGTTCGCGGACGGCGAGCTGGTCGCGCGCGGCCTCGGTGCGCCGCCGCTCCTCGACCTCATGCTCCAGCGCCGCCGTCTTCGCCCGCATTTCATCGATCAGACGGGCAAATGCCCGCGCCAGCATGCCGGTCTCGCCGGGGGCGTCGGTTGGAATTCTAATCGAATTGTCCCGACCGAGCCACTCGACCGCCGCAGTGAGCTGCCCGATCGGCCGGGTCAACGACCGCGCCAGCAGCACGGCCAGCAGGGCGGCGACCAGCACCGCTATGAGGCCGATCGTGATGGTCGTTTTCTCGATGGTGACGGCCGGCGCCATGAAGACGGCGTTGGGCACGACGCGGATGACACCGACCCACTGGTCCTCGGCCAGGATTGCAGGCGCGATCGCGGTGCCGCTCGGCTTGCCGTCACTGCCCGGCACGACCTGCGTCGCACCCAGCGTCGATCCGGTGACTGAAGCGAAATAGGGGAAGTCGTCCTGCCAGTGCGTCGGCGTCCCCAGTTGCGAACCGAATTCGCGGGTGCGATCCGGATGAACGAGATAATCGCCGTTGCGGCCGACGACATAGACCTGTTCGCCGCGCCGGCCCGATATCCTGATACGGTCGAATACCTGGCGCATGTCGACATTGACGACGACGATGCCGAACAGCCGGTGATCGGGCCCAAACAGGGGCGCCGCGACGCGCAAGGTCGGAACATAGGGCACCTGAAGCTCGCCGTTGTCGACGTCCAGATCGACCGGTGAGACGCTGACCTGGTCCTCTGCCAGCTTGATCGCCGCCTGGAAGAAGGAGCGCTCGCCCTTGTTCTGCAGGGCATCGTCGGGAACGGCACGCACCGCTCCGTTCGGGCCGGAGCGGTCGACGCGCAGATATTCGACGCCGTCGGCACCGATGATGCGGAATTTTGCGTAGGCCGGGTTGGCGCCGACGTCGGCCACGAGGCGCGTCAGCAACCGGTCGCGCCAGGTCTTCTCCGAGAGGTGGTCGACCGGATCGACCCCGTCGTTGAAATGGGCATCGATCATGCCGCGCGCGGCGGCACGTGAGCGGAACGTCGCAACGTCGGCGCGGGCGCCGTTCGCATACGCTTCGAGCTGCGAGGCCAGAAGCCGCGAGTGGCCCTCGATACGGTCGAGCACGCGCGGCAGGAAGGCTTGCTCCAGGCTGTAATGGCTCAGCCATCCGACGGCGGCGACCGCAGCCGCGACCAGCAGGATCATTGCGATGGCCAGCCGGGTCGCGAGGGTCATATCGGCCTTCGCGCCGCGTCGCGAACGGTCCCGAATGTCCTGCTAGGCTGCAACATGGATCACCCCGTCATCGGCTGCCGGAGCCGACATTAGCTTGCGGCGCTGATGTGAGGCAGCCGTCGACAGCGGCGAGCAGGGCGTCCGGCCGGAACGGCTTCTGCAGACTCGCGACCGCGCCGAGCTTGGTCGCCATCTTCAGAAAGTCCGGTTCGGCATAGGCGTCCGGGGTGACGGCGCGGCGGCCGGAAATGACGATGATCGGAAGGGCCGGCTGCAGCACGCGGATGTGGCGCATCGTCTCCAGTCCGTCCATGCCGGGCATGAATATGTCGAGGAACAAGAGGTCGAACTGGCTCGCCTCGAACCGGGCAAGTCCCTCGTAGCCATCGCCGGCAACCGTGACGCGATGACCCGCTCTCTCCAGGATCAGCCGGATCGTGATCTGCACGGCCGGGTCGTCATCCACAATCAGGATGTTAGCCACGTCAAAACCTCCGGATCGTACAGGGATGTTCCCCGGCGACCCCAAATCACCGCTTCAAATGCGAAATTGTTGCGCGGATTGCGCCCGTCCTGCAAGCACTTCGCGGCCGGCACATTGTCAGCCTCGCGCGATTCCGGCGACGCCGGCCATATGCATCCTTACGTGCACATAAGACCTCTGACGCAACGCCTGGGGCGTGTCGTGCCTAATCGGTCAGATATTCGGGATGGTGGCTTCGGATCTTGTCGAGCTCGCTGAGCGTGCCCGACAGGTGCTTGCGCAGATGTTCTTGCGCGGCGTCGGCGTCTCCGGCCTCGATCGCGCGCGTGATCAGCTTGTGGTGGCGGACGATGTTCTGGGCCTTGCCGGGCGAAGGCAAATGCAGCCGACGCAGCCGGTCGATATGTCCGCTGCGGCTGCGCACCAGCGTCCACAGGTCTTGCTTTCCGGCGGCGGCGTAGAGTTGGGCGTGGAAGTCGTTGTCGGTGGCCATGAAGGCCTCGAAGTCGCCGGCCTTGGCAAATTGCTGTTGTAGCGCGATGGCGTGATCCAGGCGGACCACGAGCGCCGCGTCCCTGCCGGCGGCGAGCAGGCGGACGATCTCCAGCTCCAGTGCCTGACGCAGGAAATGCGCCTGCTCTGCGCGGCCGATGTCGATCCGGCTGACGACAGTCGCGTGCTGCGGGAAGACGTCGACGAGCCCTTCTTCCTCGAGCCGCATCAAGGCATCGCGCACCGGTGTCGAGCTGATTCCGAACTGGCCGGCAAGCTCGGCGCGTGACAGCGGCGCGCCCGGCGGCAGTTCCAGGGCGATGATCGCATTGCGCAGCCGCTCGAACACCTGCGGCGCGGCCTGGCGGGCGCGGTCGAGCCGGGCGGCAGGTCTCGAAGCGGTTTTTGCCGCGCGCGGCGCGGTATGGGTTGCTTCCATGGCGGGTCCCGCGGGCTTGCCTTTGATGCACTAATATATTAGTGCATCAGCAGGGTCAACGCAGCGCGACGCGCACCCGGAGGAAACACACAACAATGATCAAGCATCTTCGTAGCAAGCTTGCGGCTGCCGCCCTGATCGCCGCAACCGTCCTGCCGGTATCCGCGGCGCATGCGCAGCAGAAATCCGAGATCTCGCTGTCGCGCCAGCCCGGCATTTTCTACATGCCGAGCCACATCATGGAAAAGCAGAAGCTGATCGAGAAGCATGCAGCTTCGCTCGGCGTACCCGGCGTCACCACCAAATGGGTGACCTTTTCCGGCGGCGGCGCGCAGACCGATGCGTTGCTCGCCGGCGGCGTCGACATCCTCAACACCGGCACCGGCAATCTTCTGTTGCTGTGGGACCGCACCCGCGGCGGCGTGAAGGGCATCGTCGCGACCTCGGCGCAGCCGATGACGCTGATCAGCCGCGACGCCAACATCAAGTCGATCAAGGATTTCGGTCCGAGCGACAAGATCGCGGTGCCGACGGTGAAGGTTTCGACGCAGGCGATCGTGCTTCAGATCGCGGCCGCCGAGGCCTTCGGTGCCGACCAATGGTCGAAACTGGACGCCAACACCGTGCAGCTTGGCCATCCCGACGCCTATGCGGCGCTGTCCAATCCCAAGCACGAGGTGCACACCCACTTCTCGATCCCGCCTTTCACCTTCCTCGAGCTGAAGAACGTGCCGGGCGCGCATGTCGTGCTGAACTCGCCTGACGTGATGGGCGGTCCGCTGAGCCAGGCCCAGTTCTTCACCACGACGAAATTCGCCGATGCCAATCCGAAGATCATCCAGGCGGTGCGCGATGCCACCAAGGAAGCGCAGGATCTGATCCGCAGCGACACCAAACAGGCGGTCGAGATCTACAAGGAGATCACCGGCGACAAGACCTCGGTGGAAGAGTTGCTCGATCTCCTGAAGCAGCCCGGCATGATGGAATGGAATCTCGAGCCGCAGGGCACGATGAAATTCGCAGCCCATCTGTACAAGACCGGCACGCTGAAGATGCAGCCCAAGGCCTGGACGGACTATTATCTCCCCGTCGCGCACGACCTGAAAGGCAACTGATGGCGCTGCTCGACGTCAACGGGGTGACGCTGCGCTACAAGACCTCCAGCGCCGTCGTCACCGCCACCGAAAGGGTCAGCTTCACCGTCGACAAGTCCGACCGCTTCGTGTTGCTCGGGCCGTCCGGCTGCGGCAAGTCGACCCTGCTCAAGGCCGTCGGCGGCTACATGAGCCCGAGCGAGGGCCGCATGAGCATCAACGATCGCGAGATTCATGGTCCGGGCGCCGACCGCATGATGATCTTCCAGGAGTTCGACCAGCTCCTGCCGTGGAAGAGCGTGCTCGCCAATGTGATGTTCCCGCTGCTGACCGCGCGAAAGCTATCGCGCAAGGACGCCGAGGCGCGGGCACGGGCCTATATCGAGAAGGTCGGCCTCACCCGCGTCGTCGATGCCTATCCGCACACGCTGTCCGGCGGCATGAAGCAGCGCGTTGCGATCGCGCGCGGCATGGTGATGGAGCCTGATATCCTGCTGATGGACGAGCCGTTCGCCGCGCTCGACGCGCTGACGCGGCGCACCTGCCAGGACGAGCTGCTTCAGCTCTGGAGCGAGACCAAATTCACGGTGCTGTTCGTGACCCATTCCATCGCGGAAGCGATCCGCATCGGCAACCGCATCCTGCTGCTGTCGCCGCATCCCGGCCGGGTCAAGGCCGAGGTGGTCGATGTCGACAAGGTCGCGAATGGAGACGGCAGCGCCGGCCGGCTGGAGAAGGAGATCCACGATCTCCTGTTCGCGGCCGAAGCTGTGGCGCATTGAGGGGGCCTGTTATGGGCGAAGCGAGAATATTGCTGCGTGACGCGTCGGTTGCCGCGACCGGCGGTGCGGGCGAGGTCGAGCGCAAGCTGAGCGTGCCGGAGCTGTTGTGGAACGACGGCTTTGTCCGCAAGACCGTCATCATCCTGTTCCTGGCAGCCGTCTGGGAAGCCTACGGCCTCTATCTCGACAATCCCCTGCTGTTTCCGACGCTGCACGACACCATCGTGACACTGTACGACCGGGTCAAGGACGGCACCATTCCGATGCGCGCATGGACCTCGCTGAAGGTGCTGTTCATGGGCTATTCGGCCGGCATCGTGCTGGCCGCGATCTTCACCGTGCTCGCCATCTCGACGCGGATCGGCACCGACTTCCTGGAAACGGTCACGGCGATGTTCAACCCGCTGCCGGCGATCGCGCTGCTGCCGCTCGCCTTGATCTGGTTCGGGCTCGGCAACGGCAGTCTTGTTTTCGTGCTGATCCATTCGGTGCTGTGGCCGGTCGCGCTCAACACCCATTCCGGCTTCAAGAGCGTGTCCAACACGCTGCGCATGGTCGGGCGCAATTACGGCCTGCGCGGGCTGCCTTATGTCGCGAAAATCCTGATTCCGGCGGCCTTCGGCTCGATCCTCACCGGCCTGAAGATCGGCTGGGCCTTTGCCTGGCGCACGCTGATCGCGGCCGAGCTGGTGTTCGGCGTGTCCTCGGGGCAGGGCGGACTCGGCTGGTTCATCTTCGAGAACCGCAATCTCCTCGACATACCTGCGGTCTTCGCAGGCCTCTTGACGGTGATTATCATCGGGCTCTTTGTCGAGAACCTGATCTTCCGCGCCATCGAGCGGAACACCGTGCAGAAATGGGGCACCCAATCATGACCAAGAAGAAAATCACGCCCGACCAGCTCCGCAGCGCGCGCTGGTTCGCGCCCGACGACCTCCGCTCGTTCGGCCACCGCTCCCGCACCATGCAGATGGGCTACGCCCCGGAGGAGTGGAAGGACCGCCCGATCATCGCGATCCTCAACACCTGGTCGGACGCGCAGCCCTGCCACATGCACTTCAAGTCGCGCGTCGACGACGTCAAGCGCGGCATCCTGATGGCCGGCGGCCTGCCGATCGAGCTGCCGGCGCTGTCGCTGTCGGAATCGCTGCTGAAGCCGACCACGATGCTCTATCGCAACCTTCTGGCGATGGATGCCGAGGAGCTGCTGCGCAGCCATCCCGTCGACGGCGTGGTGCTGATGGGCGGCTGCGACAAGACCACGCCGGCGCTGCTGCTCGGCGCGACCTCGATGAATATCCCGGCGATCTATCTGCCGGCAGGTCCGATGCTGCGCGGTAACTGGAAGGGCAAGACGCTCGGCTCGGGCTCGGACGGTTGGAAATATTGGGACGAGCGGCGCGCCGGAAAAATCTCCGACAAGGACTGGCTCGATATCGAAGCCGGCATCGCGCGGAGCTACGGCACCTGCATGACCATGGGCACGGCCTCGACCATGACCGCGATTGCCGAGGCGATCGGCATGACGCTGCCGGGCGCCTCCTCGATTCCCGCTGCCGACGCCAACCACATCCGGATGGCCTCGGAATGCGGCCGCCGCATCGTCGAGATGGTGTGGGAGGATCTGACGCCGAAGACGATCCAGACCCGAAAAGCCTTCGAGAACGCAATTGCTGTGGCCATGGCGATGGGCTGCTCGACCAACGCGATCATCCATCTGATCGCGCAGGCCCGCCGCGCCGGCCTCGACATCGGCCTCGACGACTTCGAGAAGGCGAGCCGCAAGGTGCCCGTGATCGCCAACGTCCGTCCGAGCGGCGACGCCTATCTGATGGAAGACTTCTTCTATGCCGGCGGCCTGCCGGCGCTGATGGGCCAGATCAAGCCGCACCTGCATCTCGACTGCATCACCGTTACCGGACAGACGGTCGGCGAGAACATCGACGGCGCCGAAGTGCACAATGCCGATGTGATCCGTTCGGTCGAAAACCCCATCTACAAGGAAGGCGCGCTCGCCGTACTCAAGGGCAATCTCGCGCCCGACGGCTGCGTCATAAAACCCTCCGCCTGCGCGCCGCGCTTCCTCAAGCATACCGGGCCTGCGCTGGTGTTCGACGATTACCCCTCCATGAAGAAGGCGGTCGACGATCCCAATCTCGACGTCACCGAGGACCATATCCTGATCCTGCGCAATGCAGGGCCGCAAGGTGGCCCGGGCATGCCGGAATGGGGCATGCTGCCGATCCCGACCAAGCTCGTGAAGCAGGGCGTGCGCGACATGGTGCGGATCTCGGATGCGCGCATGAGCGGCACCAGCTATGGCGCCTGCATTTTGCACGTCGCGCCCGAATCTTATGTCGGCGGCCCGCTGGCGCTGGTGCGGAACGGCGACCGCATCACGCTCGACGTCGCCGCGCGCACCATCAATCTCGATGTCCCCGAAGCCGAGCTCGATAAACGCCGCGCCGCCTGGAAGCAGCCCGAGCGCCGCTTCGAGCGCGGCTATGGCTGGATGTTCACAAAACACATCAAGCAGGCCAATGACGGCTGCGACTTCGACTTCCTCGAGACCGATTTCGGTGCGCCGATCGGCGAGCCGTCGATTTACTAGAGAGCATGACATGACCAAACTCAGCGAAGCCACCCGCAACAAGCTCAAATCCGTCTCCACGGCGACCGTCGCCACTGCGCTGTTCAAGCGCGGCCTGCGCATCCAGATGATCCAGGATGTGCACCCGCTCGGCGCCGACCAGCCGACCATGGTCGGCGAGGCCTTCACGCTGCGCTACATGCCGGCGCGCGAGGACCTCAATACCATCGACGTCTTCAAGGACCGTTCGCATCCGCAGCGCAAGGCGATCGAGGATTGTCCGCCCGGCAGCGTGCTGGTGATGGACAGCCGCAAGGACGCGCGCGCGGCGTCCGCCGGCGCGATCCTGGTGACGCGTCTGATGAAGCGCGGCGTCGCCGGTGTCGTCACCGACGGCGGCTTTCGCGATTCCGCCGAGATCGCGAAGCTCGGCATTCCCGCCTACCATCATCGTCCCTCGGCGCCGACGAATCTCACGCTGCACCAGGCGATCGAGATCAACGTGCCGATCGGCTGCGGCGATGCGCCGGTGTTTCCGGGCGACGTCATCCTCGGCGATGCCGACGGCGTCATCGTGATCCCCGCGCATCTCGCCGATGAGATCGCCAACGAAACCTTCGAGATGACGGCGTTCGAGGATTTCGTCACTGAGGAGGTCGGCAAAGGTCGCGGCATCTTCGGTCTCTATCCCGCCACCGATCCGCAGACGCTCACCGATTTCGCGGAATGGCGGAAGAAGAACGGTCGCTAGACCAAGACCAATCACATCAAGAAACAGGCCGGCCGCATCAAGCGCCGGCCTTTTGTCGAGCAGGGGAGGACTTCAATGAATTTTACACGACGCAATCTCTTGGCCGGTGCTGGCGCAACTGCGGCTTCCGCACTTCTGGCCCGCGCCGCCAGTGCCCAGTCGTTTCCGTTCGCGCCCAACCAGCGCTACCCCGATCCCGCCGTCCAGATCCTCGATCCGAGCTTTGGAAAATACCGGCTCTATTCCTCGACGGTCGAGCAGGTCGCGACCGGGATGCGCTGGGCCGAAGGCCCCGCCTATTTCCCCGAAGGCGGCTATCTGCTGTTCTCGGACATTCCCAACAACCGGATCATGAAGTTTGACGAGAAGACCGGCCAGACCAGCGTCTTCCGCGCCAACGCCAACTACGCCAACGGCAATGCGCGCGATCGCCAGGGCCGCCTCGTCACCTGCGAGCACTCCGTCACCCGCCGCATCACCCGCACCGAGAAGGACGGCAAGATCACCGTGCTCGCCGACAAGTTCGAGGGCAAGCGGCTGAATTCGCCGAACGACATCGTGGTGAAGTCGGACGACAGCATCTGGTTCACCGATCCGCTGTTCGGCATCAACGGCGAGTGGGAAGGCAAGAAGGAGAAGGCCGAGCAGGCCACCACCAACGTCTATCGCATCGCCAAGGACGGCAAGATCAGCGCCGTCCTCACCGACCTCGTCAATCCCAACGGTCTTGCCTTCTCGCCGGACGAGAAGAAGCTCTACATCGTCGAATGGAAGGGCACGCCCAACCGCAGCATCTGGAGCTACAATGTCGGCGAGGACGGTGCCTTAAGCGGCAAGACCAAGCTGATCGACGCGGCTGACCAGGCCTCGCTCGACGGTTTTCGCGTCGATCGCGACGGCAATCTCTGGTGCGGCTGGGGCTCCAACGGCGCGCTGCAATCCGAGCCCACCGACATCGGCGGCCGCAAGGTGTTTCAGCTCAAGGGCAAGTCGGAGGATCTCGACGGCGTCATGGTGTTCAACGCGGACGGCAAGCCGCTCGCCTTCATCAAGCTGCCCGAACGCTGCGCCAACCTCTGCTTCGGCGGCCCGAAGAACAACCGGCTTTATATGGCGAGCAGCCACTCGGTGTATGCGCTGTATGTGGAGGCGCATGGGGCGGTGTGAGGCAGAGGTGGCCAGCTAAGCCGCGGTAGGGTGGGCAAAGCGACTTGTCCGCCGTAGCTCGAAGAGCGAAGGCGGAAGCGTGCCTACCGCTCTCGTCGCAATTGCTGAAAGATGGTGGGCACGGCGCGACGCACCTTTGCCCACCCTACAAAGCTGCCGAATTCCTTCGCCTCTCCCCGCGCGCGGGGAGAGGCCGTAGCCCGGATGGAGCGTAGCGTAATCCGGGACGGTCTTGCCGCCTGCACGAATCCCGGATTTCGCTGCGCTCCATCCGGGCTACAAGGTCACGCCTCCGCCATCCCGGCCGCCCACAGCGCGAACGCATAGACGATCGCGACTTCGTCGAGACGATCAAACCGCCCCGATGCGCCGCCGTGGCCGGCGCCCATGTTGGTGCGGAGTAACACCGGGCCGCCGCCGCTCATGGTCGCGCGCAGGCGCGCGATCCATTTGGCGGGCTCCCAATAGGTGACGCGCGGGTCGGTCAGGCCGCCCATCGCCAGGATCGCCGGATAGTCCTTCGCCGCGACATTGTCGTAGGGCGAGTAGGACAGGATGGTGCGAAAATCCTTCTCGCTCTCGATCGGGTTGCCCCATTCGGGCCATTCCGGCGGCGTCAGCGGCAGCGTGTCGTCGAGCATGGTGTTGAGCACGTCGACGAACGGCACTTCGGCGACGATGCCCGCGAACAGCTCGCCGGCGCGGTTTGCCACCGCGCCCATCAGCATGCCGCCGGCCGAGCCGCCATGGCCGACGATGCGTTTTGCGCTGGTGTATTTCGCATCGATCAGCGCCCGTGCGCTGGCGGCAAAATCGTCGAACGAGTTGGTCTTCTTCTCGCGCTTGCCGTCGAGATACCAGCCCCAACCCTTGTCGGCGCCGCCGCGAATATGGGCGATGGCGTAGACGAAACCACGATCGACCAGCGACAGCCGGTTGGCATTGAAGGAAGCCGGCATCGCCATGCCGTAGGAGCCGTAGCCGTAGAGCAGCAGCGGCGCCGAGCCGTCGAGCTTCAGCCCGCGGCGATAGAGGATCGAGACCGGCACCTCGGCGCCGTCATGCGCCTTGGCCATGATGCGCGTGGTGACATAGTCGGCCGCATCGTGGCCGGACGGGATCTCCTGGCGCTTGCGCAAGGTGCGCGTGCGCTTGACCATGTCGTAGTCGTAGACTTCCGAGGGCGTCGTCATCGACGAATAGGCGAAGCGCAAATTGGTCGTGTCGAATTCATAGGAGCCCATCGTATCCAATGAGTAGGCGGCCTCATCGAAGGCGATGGCGTGCTCGTCCTTTGTCGTGAGGTCGCGGATCACGATCGACGGCAGCGCATTGGCGCGCTCAAGCCGCACCAGATGGCCGGCATAGAGATCGAGGTCGATGATGTAGATGCCGGGACGATACGGGATCAGATCGCGCCAGTTCTTGCGCTCGGGTGCGCCAAGCGGCGCGGTGACGATCTTGAAATCGATGGCGTCGTCGGCATTGGTCAGGATGAAGAGCTCGTCGCCGCGGTCGGCCAGCGAATATTGCACGCCGTCCTCGCGCGCCGCGACCAGGCGCGGCGGCGCTTCGGGGTGGGCGAGATCGATCAGCCGTTGCTCCGAGGTCTCGTGATCGCCGCCCGCGATCACGCAGAAGCGGCCGCTGGTGCTCTCGTGCAGATGGGTGAACCAGCCGGAATCCTGCTCCTCGTAGACGAGCGTGTCGTCGGCCTGCCCAGTGCCGAGCTTGTGCCGCCACACCTGCATCGGCCGGTGATTGTCGTCGAGCTTCACATAGAAGAAGCTCTTGCAGTCCGCGGCCCAGACGATGCCGCCGTCGGTCTCCTCGACCAAATCGTCAAGATCTTTGCCCGTGGCCCAGTCGCGGACGCGGATGGAAAAATACTCCGAGCCCTTGGTGTCGGCGCTCCAGGCTTGCAGCTTGTGATCGTTCGAGTGGCGGCTGCCGCCGAACTTGAAATATTTGTGGTCTTTGGCGAGCGCATCGCCGTCGAGCACGATATGGCCCTCGCCACCGTCGCGCGGCATGCGGCCGAACAATTCGTGCTGGCCGCCCTCGCGAAACCTGCGGAAATAGGCGAACGGGCCGTCGGGCGAGGGCACGCTGGAATCGTCCTCCTTGATCCGTCCGCGCATCTCGCGCACCAGCGTCTTCTGCAGCGACGAGGTGTGGCCGAGCAGGCTCTCGGTGTAGCCGTTCTCGTCATCGAGATAGTTGCGGATGTCGGGATCGAGCACGGCGGGATCGCGCAGCACCTCCTGCCATTTCTCGTCCTTCAGCCAGGCATAGTCGTCGGTCACGGTGATCCCGTGCCGCGTGAAGGAATGCGGCCGGCGCGGGGCGACGGGAGGCTGGGAAGGTGTCTTGGCTTGGGTCACTCGGTCCTCATTCAACTGCGTGTTCCACCTTATATCGTCCCGTTTCTACGAATTGCCAGCACGGCTGTTCCAGCCACTGCGCCAAGTCGCCGGGTTGTTGATCGCCCCCTTGTATGCTTAAGGGGCGATACCCCCGCCGCCGGTCCAGCCTGATGCTCTTCAATTCCTACCCGTTCATCCTGCTGTTCCTGCCGGCCGTGCTGGCCGGCTATTTCTGGCTAGGGCGGCGCAGCAATCTGGCGCCGGTGATCTGGCTGGCGCTGGCCTCGCTCGCCTTCTACGCCATCGGCAGCTGGCAGATCGTGGCCCTGCTGCTGATCTCGATCGCCTTCAACTACGGCGTCGGCTATCTCCTGATCGCGGCGAAGCTCGCGCCAATGCAACGAAAGGCGGCGCTCGCGCTCGGCGTAGTCGGCGACCTTCTCGTGCTCGGCATCTTCAAATATGCCGGCTTCGTCGCCGAGAACATCAATGCGCTGGCCGGCACGCATGTCGCGGTCCACATCCTGCTGCCGGTCGGCATCTCCTTCTACACCTTCACGCAGATCGCGTTCCTGGTGGATGCGTATCGTGGCCAGGTCGCGCGTTACGCCTTGCCGCACTACGCGCTGTTCGTGACATACTTTCCGCATCTGATCGCGGGGCCGATCCTCCACCACAAGGACATGATCCCGCAATTCGAGCGGAAGGAGACCAAGCATCCGGACGCGCATCTGATCCTGTGCGGAATCATCATCTTCGCGATCGGCCTGTTCAAGAAGACCTGCCTTGCCGACGGCATCCAGCCCCTGGTGGCGCTCGCCTTCGAGGCGCGCTCGCCGAGCTTTGATCAGGCCTGGTGTGGTGCACTCGCCTACACGTTCCAGCTCTATTTCGACTTCTCCGGCTATTCCGACATGGCGATCGGGATATCGCTGATGTTCGGCATCTTCCTGCCAGTGAATTTCAACTCACCCTACAAGGCCACCAGCATCGTCGAGTTCTGGCGCCGCTGGCACATGACCTTGTCGCAATTCCTGCGCGACTATCTCTACATCTCGCTCGGCGGCAACCGCCGCGGCCGCGTGCTGCGCTATGTCAATCTGATGATCACGATGCTGCTCGGCGGCCTCTGGCACGGCGCGGCCTGGACTTTTGTCGTCTGGGGCGCGCTGCATGGCGCCTATCTCTGCGTCAATCACGCCTTCAATGCGCTGGTGCCTGACGTCCCGACGTTGCTCGTGAGCCCGGTCCGCATCGTCGGAGCCGTGCTGACGTTCCTCGCCGTCGTCGTGGCCTGGGTTTTCTTCCGCGCCGAGAGCGTCGCGTGGGCGCTGCGCGTCCTCCACGCAATGGCCGATCCGTCGAATATCGTCCTCGGCCGCGAGGAGGTCGCCGCATTGGTTCTGGTGTCGATCTACGCCGCATTGGTGTGGCTGGCGCCGAACACGCAAGCAATCATGGGATACGATCACGACAATCGCAGGGTCGGCGAGGCCCTGCCGGCAGGGCGGATGCGACCGCTGGTCCTTTACGGCGCCTCGCTGGTGCTCGCTCTCGGGATTCTCGGCATCCAGAGCCACAGCGAATTCATCTATTTCCGGTTCTGATGCGGGGCAATTTCACACATCTGAGGCGTCTTCTGCTCGCCGGCATCGTCTGCGTGCTGGGCGCGGCGGTGCTCACCTATCTCGTCGATCCCCTGCAACTGTTTCGCCCGTCGCGACTGGCCTTCTATTCCGACGACACGCGCGTGCAGAATGCTGGGCTAATCCGCAGCCAATCGTTCGACACCGCCTTCATGGGCACCTCGCTCGCGATCCATTTCCGCCAGAGCGACATCGATCGCGCGCTCGGCGTCCACTCGCTCAAGCTGGCAATGACCGGGTCCAATTCGCGCCAGCAGGGCTTTGTGCTGGAGCAGGCGATCGAGCGCGGCGCCCGGCGCGTGGTGTGGGCGATGGACGATTTCATCTTTGTCGATGCGGCGGATATCGAGGCCGATCCCTTTCTCTCCGTCGATCTCTATCGCCAAACGACGAAGGGCATCGCGTCCTATCTGTTCAGCGCCGCGATGGCGAAGGAATCCCTGTTCGCGCTGCTGCGGTCGATCCCGCAGCTGCAACAGCCGCTGGCGCGGGCGGCGCCGTTTCTCCCCGTCAAGTTCGCGCTGTCCGACGTCGACGACATCTACGCGCTGCCGCGCGATTTCGACGTCGCGCGTGACTACAATGCGAAGAAGACGCTTGCCTCGTTCGCCTACATCACGAGCCCCGTGCGCAGCCGCTTCCTCGGCGAAGGCTATGGCTACGACGCCATGGTCCGGCATTTCGAGCGCGACGCCGCAGGCCTGATCACGCGTCATCCGGACGTGACTTTCGACATCTACCTCCCGCCCTATTCGATCCTGCAATTCGTTGCGATGCGCGATGCCTCGCCTGCAACGCTGAAGATCATCACCGACCTCACCGCGCGCATCGCCGAGCGGCTGACGCAGCTTCCGAATGTGCGTCTGTACGATTTCCGTGCGATCAGGGCGGTGACGCACGATCTCGATAACTACAGCGACGTCATCCATCATTCGCCGGTGGTGGACGCGATGGTGCTGAGTTGGCTGGCGCGTGGGGAGTATCGCGTCGATCCCGAGGCGCCGCTCGCGTCGCTGGATGCGCTGAAGGCGCAGGTCGAAGCGTATCGAGTCGCGCACTGAACTTCCCCTCTCCCCCTGTGGGAGGGTGGCTCGCAGCGTAGCGGCGAGACGGGTGAGGGGTATCTACCCGCGAGTCCATCTCGCAATTGAGTTCGCTGAGACAACCCCTCATCCGGCGCCATAGCCGAAGCTTCGCTTCGGCGTTCCTAAGAACGGCGGCCGAAGGCCGCCTTCGCCACCTTCTCCCAACAAGGGGAGAAGGAAGAAAGAAGCCCTGCGTTCGCAGGGACGACGGCGGCGCCTTACACCGCCACCTGCTCGCCGAGATAAGCGACCGCGGCTTCCAGCCCGCCCTTGCCGTGCGGGATCTTCAGCGCATTCAACCCGATCTCGATGACCCCCAGCGTGCCGAGCAGCATCGGCGCATTGACGTGGCCCATATGGGCGATGCGGAAGGCTTGTCCCGAGAGATCGCCGATGCCGGTGCCGAGCACGACGCCGCACTTGTCCTTGCAATAGCGTTGCAGCAGCGCCGGATCATGGCCGTTGCTCATGGTCACCGTGGTCACGGTGTTGGAGCGCTCGCTCGCCTCCGCGACGTTGAAGCCGAGCACCTGGCCTTCCGACCAGGCGGAGACGGCGCGGCGCGCGGCTTCGCCGAGCAGGCTATGGCGGCGGAAGGCGTTCTCCAGTCCTTCCTCGTGTAGCAGGTCGATCGCCTGGCGTAGCGCGAACAGCAGATGCACCGGCGCGGTGCCGGCATATTTGCGATAGTGCTCGGTGCCCTCGCGCTCGCTCCAGCTCCAATACGGCGTGCTCATGTTGGCCTTCTTGTGCACCTCGAGCGCGCGCGCGTTGGCGGCGACGAAGCCGAGGCCGGGCGGGGTCATCAGGCCCTTCTGCGAGCCGGACATCGCGACGTCGATGCCCCATTTGTCCATCTCGAACGGCATGCAGCCGAGCGAAGCGACGGTGTCGACCATGTACAGCGCGGGATGGCCGGCGGCCTTGATCGCCTTGCCGATCGCCTCGATGTCGTTCTGCACGCCGGAAGCCGTATCGACCTGGACGACGACGACGGCCTTGATGGTGTGCTCCTTGTCGCGGCGCAGGCGCTCCTCGACCTCGTGCGGCCGCACCGCGCGGCGCCAGTCGCCCTTGAGCACCTCGACCTCGGCGCCCATCAGCGCTGCTGCGTGGCCCCAGCCGATCGCGAAGCGCCCGCTCTCCAGCACCAGCACCTTGTCGCCGCGCGACAGCACGTTGCTCAGCGCGGCTTCCCAGGCGCCGTGGCCGTTGGCGATGTAGATGTAGGACTTGCCCTTGGTCGCGAACAGCTTCGAGATGTCTGCGAGAAGTGTATCGGTCAGCTCGTGCATCTCTTTGGAGTAGATGTCGATCGCCGGACGATGCATCGCCTGCAGCACCTCGTCGGGCATCGTGGTGGGCCCGGGGATGGCCAGAAATTCCCGGCCCGCGCGAACGGTCATTGCTGTTGGTCCTTGTGTCGTGATGACAGTCTGGAGGGTTGCTCGCTTAGGCTTTTACGCGTTGGAGGCAACTAAGAAAAGCGCGTAAAACGCAGGTCTGGGGTGGTTTTTGTTCGAGCATGGTCTTGTCGGAAAACCGCCTCACACTTTTCCGGACCATGCACTCATCTCTTGGTTTCCCGGCAGCCGGCGGCTTCAGCCTCTTCCACCGAGCAGAACCAGCGGGTGCCCTTGCTGATCTTCATCTTGATCTGGGTGTACCAGCGGCTGGTCGGCTGGTGATAGATGCACTCGCCGGCGGTGTTGACGTTGCCCTTGATGGTGCAGTCCGGCGAGGGCGCGACGGGCCCGGAGGCCGAGGCGAGCAGCACCGCATGCGCGCCCTCGGGCGGCTTGGTCGCGCCCAGGATGGTGGTCTTCTTGTTGCGGACGCGCCAGTCCCACGGCGCGATGAAGGCGCCCTGCCACATGCCGGCTTTGGCCTCGCGCGCGGCGGCCTCATCGGGTTCGTAGTCGTGCGAGACGCGGGTGTAGGCGAGTGCCCAGCCGCTGCGCACCAGCCATTTCTGGATGTCCTCGCCGCCGACCTCGCAGCGCGCCACGGTGCGGCCGCGCCGGTCGATCGCGCGGGCGTGGCAGACCCAGTTCTTTCCTTCGGTGTATTTGGCGAGTTCGTCGCGCGCCGCGATGCCGCAGGTCCAGCGCTCGCCCTTGGTGTTGAGGCAGAGCTGGTCGGACGACGGCGCGTCGATGCCGCCGAGCCGGATCCGCGTATTGCCGATCACGACGGAATCGCCGTCGCGGACCTTTGCCGTGCCGGTGATGTCGGCGGCCTCGGCCAGCGAGGGGATGGCGAGCAAAGACAGCGCAATCAGGAATTTTCGCAACATGCCGGTCCGCGTGTTCAGGACAATCTCGATAAGCCGCGCAATTGTGGTCGGCTTTTGTCCGCCCGGCCAGCATATGCCTAACGATTGAGCTTTCAACTTCCCGTCATTGTGGCGGGCCTTCGCTTACCCTCCCCTGGAGGGGGAGGGTCGGCACGCGATCGAGCGAAGCGAGATTTCGTGACGGGGGGGGGTGATCTCTCCACTCGGGCACTGTTCGTCGCGGAGAGACCGTCACCCCACCCCGCTCGCGCTGCGCGCGATCGACCCTCCCCCTCCAGGGGAGGGTAAGAGGACTCATCACCCCCGCGCCATCGCCCGCTTCGCTACCGCCAGCGCCATCAGCACGAAGGCCGACGTCACCTCGGGACCACCCACCAGAATCCGCGTCGGCGTCTTCATCTTGTTCCATTCATAGGCGCGGAACGGGCCGCGGCGGCCGCCTTCGCCGAGGCTCGCGACGATCACGTTCAGCGCCGGTGCAAAGGCGCGCGGGTCGGCGCCGAGATGGCCGAGCGCGATCAGCGCCAGCGCTGCGTCGAACACGTTCATCTCCGCGGCCATCAGCTCGCCCTTGACGTAGGAGAGCACGCGATGGCGGATGAAATCGAAATCGCCGTCGGGGTCGATCGCCGCCTGCGCCGCCAGCGGCAGCGCCAGGAAGGCCGCATAGCAGCGGCCGAAATAGGCGCTGTAGAGCTCGGGCAGATAATAGATGTGCGAGCGCGGATTGGCGAAGGCACCGCTGGCGGCGAGCCGCTTCTGGAAGCCGATGATCCGGTGCACGGTGGCCAGCCGCGCCGGCGTCTCCAAAACCTTCCAGCGCGCGAGGTTGCGGAAGCTCACCTCGAGAATGTCGAGATTGAGCGTCGGATCGAGATCGTTGCCATAGGGCCGCTCGCCTTTGAGGTTGTCGATCCAGGTCGCGACGCCGCCCTCGTAGTCGATGTTGTCGTTGAGCGGCACGGTCACGCGCGGTTCGTTGACGCCGGCGAGCACCTGATAGCCCGAATAGAAGTCCAGCAGCGGCTGGTCGATGATCGGATCGGTGCAGCCGGCTTGGGTCGCTGCCGAGATCGAGCACGCCGTGGTGTCGCAATCCGGCACGTAGACGCCGAAGCCGAGGTCCTGCTTGATCTGGGCGAAGAAACGGGAAAAGCGCGGATGCGGCGCCGGCGCGAGCGCGGTGATGACATTGAAGCGTGTGCCGTCGATACCCTCGACTTCCTCGCGGCTGATGTTGACGCAGAAATCGACCATGTCGGCGATCGCACGCTCGGTTGTAATCTTGTCGGCCGGCGAGGCGAGCCCGGTCTCGACATAGCTCAGCAGCGCCTCGATGAAGAACGCGTCGTAATAGGCCGAGCGGTGTCGGATCTGTACCGGCTCCCACATCGGCTCGGCAACGCCGCTCCAGGGCGGATTGACGACGGCCGCTGCCGGCGAGCGCGCGATGAAGACGCGGGCGAGGTTGAACAGCAGCGAGGAGTTCTTGTAGCCGCGCGCGTTCAGCCCCGTCAGCGCCATGGTCAGCTCGCGGCCGCGGACATCGGGGTCGCCGATCAGGTTGAAGGCGGCATAGGTCGGCAGGAAACCGTTCTTGCGGTACGAGCCGAGCAGATGCTGCGCGCAGTCGCGGATCACGCCGTCGATCTGCGCTTGTTGCGGCGCTAATCCGGTGAATATCGCCGGCGGCGGTTTTGGATGATCGAGCGCGATGCTGTCGACGAGATCGGCGACGGGCTGGCCGACCACCGCCCAATCGGGCTCGGCGTCGTCGCGCGCCCGCGCCAGCGCCGTGCGAAGCCGGCTCAGCTTCGCCTCGTCGCGCAACTCGGGCAGCCCGGCGCGACGGAGCAGGATCCGCAATGCGGGATTGCCGAGCGCGGTCTTGTAGAATTTGGCCAGATGCGGATCGCCGCTGGCCGGGCCCGACAATACGGGATCGCAGACGTCGTAAAGCGAGGGGCCGTCTTTTCGCGCCGTCAGCGCCCGGCAGGCGGCGCCGGCAAAATAATGAAAGCTCATGAAATACCTGGTCGCGGGGTCTTGGCCAGGGGCCGGCCGGCACGCTCCCATCTGCGCGCCACCCCCTCCAAGTCTTTGAAAAAGCTACCCGGATTCGCGGGAAATTCAAATGTGATGGCGGTCACGGAAAAATCGGGCACGGGAGCTGCGTGATTAAGGCCGTTACAAGGGGCTCGCGACGAAAAAACGTGCAAATTCTGCTCGGATGATTAACCAATATATTCAGTCGCTTAGCTCAAATTTTGGGCGATCTATTGCCGGGGAGGAGATATCCGGTTAAGGCTTTGTTTGGTGCGGCGCCGCAAATTGCGCGCAGTTCGGGGGCACATCCCCGGCCAATCCCTCAAACCTGAAGCCACCATCGCGCTACTCAAACATTGTGCGCGCGCTTGGCTGGTCTTTGGCACAGGAACGAACCGAGATGAATGTAAGGCAGCTCGACATCTCCCGCCGCACGATCGCGGTCGCCGCAGCCCTCATCGGCACGGTGTCGCTCGTGATCGGCGCCCATGCTGCCCTCAACATGCGCGCGATCGATGCCGCCAAGGCCGTGTCGACCGACCAGGTCACCGGCTCGATCGGCCAGTCGTCCCGCCTCGCCCTCGTCATCGGCAATGGACATTATCCCGACGCCAGCGCGCCGCTGACGCAGTCGATCAACGACGCCCGCGCGCTGTCCTCGTCGCTCCGCAAGAACGGCTTTGACGTCGACATGGTGGAAGACGCCACCAAGGACGACATGGTCCGCGCCGTCAATCGCCTGAAGTCCCGGATCAAGCGCGACACCGTCGTCATGCTGTTCTTCGGCGGCTACGGCGTGCAGGCCGGCCGCGAGAGCTACATGCTGCCGGTCGATGCCGTGATCTGGAAGGAAAGCGACGTCCGCCGCCAGGGCGTGTCCATCGACGGCGTGCTCGACATGATGAAGGAGCAGGGCGCCAAGGCCAAGCTCGTCGTCGTCGACGCCTCCCGCCGTAACCCTTACGAGCGCCGCTTCCGCTCGTACAGCCACGGCCTCGCACCGATCAGTGCGCCCGACAACGCGTTGATCCTGTCTTCGGCTTCGCCCGGCAAGGTCGTCGACGACGGCAAGGGCGAGCACAGCGTGCTGGTGAGCGAGTTCCTCACCAATCTCACTGCGCAGGGCAGCGCCGAAAGCGTCTTCAACAAGACCCGCGTCGCCATCTCGCGCGCCTCCGAAGGCGACCAGGTCCCGACCATCTCCTCCTCGCTGCTCGAGGACGTCCATTTCGGCGAAGCAGCTGGCGGCTAGCCGCAAATCGTAGGGCGGGCAAAGGCGCAAAGCGCCGTGCCCACCATCTCTTCAGGATTTCGATGGAAGACGTGGGCACACTTCGCTTTGCCCACCCTACGATATGCGCGTGTATGCGCACACTGTCCCCACACTCGTCATTGCGAGCGAAGCGAAGCAATCCAGAATCTTTCCGCGGAAAGACTCTGGATTGCTTCGTCGCTTCGCTCCTCGCAATGACGAGTGCGGCGAGACCTACTTCGCAGCTTCCGTGGCCATCACCGGGCGCACCGGATCGCCTTCGCGCAGGATCGCGCCGGCGCGGGCGACGACGATATCGCCTTCGTTGAGGCCGTCGCGAACCTCGATATTGCCGCCCGACATCAGCCCGATCTCGACCCGCTTGGTCTCGACGCGGTTGCGGCGGATCACCTGCACCACGGTGCCGGCGGTGGAGTACTGCACCGAGGTCAGGGGCACCGCGACGTTGCAGCTCTGCCCGGTCTTGATCAGCGCGCGCCCGCTCGCGTTCAGCAGCAACCGCTTCTGCGAGGAGATGCCGATATAGACCATGCCCTGCTGGATGTTCGGCTCGACGGTCGGTCCGATGCGGCGCACCTTGCCGTCGAGATCGCCCGCGCCGGCAATGCGCACGCTCGCCTGCTGGCCGACCGCGAGCTTGCGAATATCGGTGGTCGCGACCAGGCCGACGAGATCATATTCGCTGCGCGCCACGATCGTGAACAGCGCCTCGCCCTTGGCCGAGGCGAGGTTGCCGATCTGCGCGGTCGACGTCGCGATCACGCCCGCCACGGGGGCGGTGACCTGAAGCGTGCCACCTTCGGGCAGTGCCAGCCGTGCCAGCACCTGGCCGGCCGTGGTGGTGTCGCCGGCTTCCGCCAGCACGTCCGTGACCTTCAGGCCGGGACGTTCCGGCCGCACGGAGGTCTCCTCGCGCGCGATGATCGTGCCGGTGGCCTCGACGATGTCGGAGAAGCAGGATTTTGCGACCTTCAGCACCGTGACCGCGGGCCCCTTGGGCGCGTCGTCATCGGCGGCGCGCGCGGGCTGGGCGGACAGCAGAACCAGTCCGGCGAGAGCAACGAGTTTTTGGGAAAAGGAACGCGCAGGCAATGGACGCATCGGTCATTCCGGTTGGGGCCTTGACGGCCTCATCGTTAGCAGAAGCAACCGCAGCGGACCATGGGCCGGCCGGATGAGAATGCCGCAGCGCAGGCGGCGCGATGCCGCCTGTTGAATTAGTCGTGGCGCGAGCCAAGAGGTTCGCCGCCCCTTACCCTCCCCCTCCAGGGGAGGGTGAGTTCACGGCAAACTCAAAAACTCCACCCAGTTCGGCTTCTTGCCGGTGGGATAGGATTTCAGCTTGGCGAGCGCGCCGCTGCTCTGGTCGATCGCATAGACCGTCATGCTGTCGGAGAGCTCGCCGACCGCGGCGAGGTAACGCCCCGACGGATCGATGTGGAAGCCGCGCGGCTGCTTCTCCGTCGGCACGCTGCCGATCGTGGTCAGCTTGCCGCTTGTTGCGTCGACCTTGTAGCCGGCGAGCGTGTTGGTGGTGCGCTCGGAGGCGTAGAGGAAGCGGCCGTCCGGGGTGATGTGGATGTCGGCGGCCCAGGGCTTTTTATCAGGCTCCTTGCCGGAAAAGCCTTCCGGCAGCGCGGTGGTGCGCTGGATCTCGTCCCAGGCGCCGCTATTGGCCTCATAGCTGAACGCCGCGACGTCGCCGTTCAGTTCATGGACGAGATAGACGAATTTGCCGTTGGGGTGGAACACGAAGTGTCGCGGTCCCGATTTCTCCGGCACCTTGGTCACCGGCGGATCGCTCGGCGTCAGCGTGCCCGCCACCGCATCGAACGCGAAGGTCAGCACCTGATCCGAACCGAGATTGGTCGCGAACACGAAGCGGTTGTCGGGCGAGGGCAGGAAGGCGTGCGCATTCAGCCCGGTCGGAATCACCTGCTTCGGCTCGGCCACGACGCCGTTCGGGCTGAGTGGATTCAGCGCGACCTTGTTGCCGCCATAGGAGGCGCTGAACAGGAATTTGCCGCCGCGGTCGGCCGCGATGTTCGCCATGCTGTCGGCGAGCGGTCCGTTGCCGATATGGCTGAGCTGGCCCGTCTTGGGATCGATCGCGAAGCTCACCGCGAGGAATGGCTGCGAGCGCACGCCGGCAATCAGCACGCGGTGGTCGGGCGTGATCGCGAGCGGTGTCGAGGAGCCGGGCTTGTCGACGCCGGTGAAGGCGGCGGTCTGCACCGGTGTCATCTCGCCGCTCTCGGCCAGCTTGAACACGCTGATGTCGTTGCTGTCGGCGTTGCCGACATAGGCGAAGGTCTCGGCCATGCCGGGGCGGACTCCAGGAACGAGGGTGAGGAAGGCGATTGTGATGGCGGTCGCAGCGCGTGGCGCGATGCGGCGTGTCGGTCTCGACATGGGGCTCCTCCTTGCAGCGTTACGGCCTTGTCGTTTTGCCGTGCAGGATAGCGGGTGCCGTGCCGCGGTACCAAATTCCAGTTGGGATCGATCGATGCCGAAATTGTATCGGTCGCGCGGGTGGCTACCGCACTGCGGCCGTCTGGCTGCGGGAGGGCAGATGCGGGCCGGACGCAGTGTTGGGTGCCCCGAGCAGGCCCCACACGGCCACCGCGAGCAGCGCGCAGGTCAAAATGGTCCAGGCGACCAATCGCTTCCGCATCAGGTCCATCCGTCGTTTGAAGCCCCCGGGGCCCGGGCATGATCGTGCACTGCAAACGGCGACGATCCTATGAACTCGTTCACAGGCACAACATCGCATCGGCATTGCGAACCAATGCCGCGGAAGTGCATTGACCCATATGCCCCGTGAAAACGACCTCGAAGGCAAGCCCGACATGGGCGGCAAGCATGGCGGCCAGAAAGGCCAGCCCAAGCCGCCGCCGCGCCCGCGCGAGGGTCCGCGCGATGAGGACGTCGTGGCAAAGCGCCACACCGGCCAAACCGATCGCACGCTGCCGGCGACCAAACAAAAATAGCGCCGTATTTCGCGCGCCGGGAACATCAGCCTCGCCTTGCCGTTATGCTGATCCCGCAAGCGGACGAGGTCGAACCGGAGGCTGGCACGTGTTTTGGATCTATTGGAACACCGCTTGGTCGCTCATCATCAGCGGCATCATGTTCACCACCATCGTCACCCATCCCGACGCCGAGTTCGCCGAGATCCGGGCGGCAAAGCAGTCGAAGTGAGCGCCCGCGCCTGAGGCCCGATCTTCAGGGCTTGATCTCCAGGGCTTGATCTCAAAGGCTTGATCTCAAGGGCTTGCCGGCACATCGGCAGCTGCGGCGCTTCGATCGCGAGGCTTCACGCGATCCGGTCGACGTGTGGCCAAGGCTTTGCAGGCAAGGCTTTATCGATTGACAGGGCCGCGCGAGAGTGGTCACGTGACAGCAGGAAGTTGCATCGCTGTGACAAGCGCATCGACTTGTCCGAAGCTGGCGACCAAAGTCGCAGCGCTATCCTCAAAATCGCAATGAAGCTCCTGCGCAATTGGCTGCATGCAGGGCGTGTCGCATTTGCAGCCCCAAGCGAGGAGGATCGATGCAGGTACTCGTCAGAGACAACAATATCGAACAGGCACTCCGTGTTCTCAAGAAGAAGATGCAACGCGAAGGCGTCTTCCGGGAAATGAAGCAGCGGCGTTCCTACGAAAAGCCTTCGGAGAAAAAGACTCGCGAGAAATCCGACGCGGTTCGGCGCGCCCGCAAGCTCGCGCGAAAGCAGGCAATCCGGGAAGGATTGCTGCCCGCGCCGCCGAAGAAGAAGCCTTTTGAGCGCAAGCCGCCCCTGCCGGAGGTCAAGGCTCGGGTCCCTATAGCCTGAAGTCGATGCCTCGCAGCACGATGCCGGGCGGCGTGCCTTCGAACTCCGTCGCGCGATATTTGCTCGCCGCACGTGCTTCGATGCGATCGCGCAGGCGAGTGAACTGGGCTTCACGTTGCTCGGGCCTGACCTGCGGGCTGGGCTCGAGGTAGTCCATCGCCGATGTCGAGATTGCGCAAGGAATCTCCCTGGCGCCGTCATGCATCGAGAACCTGACGATCATCCGATCGTATTCGTGGCTGATGAAGCGGCCGCTGGTCAATGTCATGGTTTACTCCGTCACCTGATTGCTTCTTGGCACGATCGCCCCCTCAAATGATCGCCGCCCGATCCCCGGTCGGCCGCAGCATGGCGCGTGTCGAGACCGCAGGCGGCCGTCGTTTGCCTCACTCATCCCCCGACAGCCGGACGAAATCGTCAAACAGCGCTGCCACCAGCGCGCGGTGTCGTGTGTCCTCGGCGGGCAGGCTCGCAGCATAGAGGTTGAGCAGATGGCGCGCCTTCACCGCCGCCTCCGGCCAGGACGTCGCGGGCACCGTCATCATGCGGTTCTCGAGATCGGCCTCGCGCTCGCGCAGCTCCCTGACATTGGCCTCGACCTCGGCCAGCGCGCGGCGCAGGTCGGTCGCCTTCTGCGCGGCCATGCCGCGGTGCTTGTCGAGATCGACGGTGCGGTCAGTCATTGGTCGCGCTCGCGTCTGCGGCCTGCGCGTTCGCAAGATCAACCGAGCCGATCGACAGCATCTCCATGGCGCCGCGGGGGCCTTCGGCAGGCACGGTGATCATCGTGGCAACGCGGCGATAGGCCGCGAAGGTCAGGCCCTCGATCGTCTCCTCGTCAGTGACGACGTCATAGGCGCCGGCCGGCAAGATGCGCTCGACGCCGCGGATGCGGAACGGATGCCTGAAGGTGACGGTTTCTCGCCGCGAGCGGATGGTCATGCACGCCTGCCTTTCGCAAGTGAAGCCCCAACCGGTGCCGGCTGTCACGACCATGCGCGCATGCCACGGCAATAGCCAGCACTATCGTCGCCGCGCCGGCAAGCGACGATGTTACGGCGCAGCCGTCATTTGCGCGGTATTTTAACCCTCGCTATCGGCTCGGTGCGGGCGTAGGGTCGTCACCGCACGTCTCAACGACTTCGACCGGTGACTGAGGGTCACGTGTGCTCCCGCCGAAGGCTTCGCAGGAGCGTTCGATGGCGCGAGTTCGCATCGCGGATCGGATCGTGCCGCCGGTCATCGTTCCGCTGTTTCTTCTGCTTCTCGTCTGCGCGGGCGGCATCCTCAATGGCTAGGGCAACAATTGTGCCGTATCTGATCAGTGGAACCAACGAATACGGCAGTTCCAATCTCGGTCGCGGCAATGCGATGGTCGCGCGGCGCCTCGCGCGAAAATTGCTGCGCGAAGGCTACATGGACGTCAAGGTCTGCACCCCTCGTGGACGGCTGCTGCAATCGGATGAGCTCGACGAGCTCAAACCACCAATGGAGAGCGACATGGCAAAGGGCCAGCAACGCAGTAATCGCGAAACCAAGAAGCCGAAGAAGGAAAAATCCAAGGTGATCGCCGCGGCCCCGAGCCGCAAGGAAGCCGCCTGGCAACCGGATTTCGGACCGGCGAAGAAGAAGTAGCGAGGCGCCGACACAAGGGCGCAGAGAAAAAGTGCGCGCGCTAAGCCGCCGCCGCCTGCGCCGACAGCAGCTGCCGCAACTTGGCCGCAGGCACGGCCGGGCTGAACAGCCAGCCCTGCATCTGGCTGCAGAAGCTGCGGTCGATCTTGATCTCGCCGCAGGTCGCGCTCGGCTTGCGCGCCACGATTCTTTTCTTTCCCCAAATCCCTTGATTTTAATCAATGCGACGTCGCGTTGCCGACCATTGTTAGCGTGGTGCCTGGGGGCCGCTTACCTAGGAGTTCACCGATGATGAAAATAGTAGTGATCGGAACAGCTGCGCTCCTTCTTGCCGCACCATCGATTGCCAACGCGCAATCTCCGTCCCCTGCGACGCCGGAACGGCTGAACACAGTGGACCGGAGTACATTGATGGACATGCGGATCGATCTGACCAAGGCCGCGTTGCAGCTGACACCTGACCAGGAAAAACTCTGGCCGCCTGTCGAGAGCGCCATTCGTGCCAGGGCGGAAGATCGGAAGGCCCGTGTTGCAAAGATCTCGGAAACAGTGGGTAGACGGGCCGACCAAAATGCCGTCGAAACCATGCGTAATCGTGACCCCATCGCCTTCTTGCAACGACGCTCGGAGGCATTGGCTCAACGATCCGCCGATCTGGATAAACTCGCCGAGGCGTGGCAGCCACTCTACAAGACCCTCAGTCCCGAACAGAGGCAGCGCATGGGGGCCCTCGCGGTCCTTGTGCTTCATGACATGAGCGATGTCGTGGAACGACGTCGTGCGCAGGCCGAGGACGAGGACTGAAGCAGGATGTCGATCCATACCCGCCGCGCGACGGTCTGGACCTGCGCGGCTAATTAACTTTAAGCCTGGGGATGTCCCCTTTGCCAAGGTCGACATCCCCGGGCCATATGCGCGACTGTCGGGGGGCCGCGTTCGTTCGAACTAACCCTCGGATTGATCGGCGACGTCTCCCAGTTTGTGGACCTCGACGCGCACTGACATGCCGAGGCTGTCCTCGGAGCTTCCGAACCATGATCCCGAAAGGGGCACGGCCTGAGCGGGGTGCCGCGCGAGCGCGACGGGGATGAGATCGAATCCGGCGTTGATGTGATTGGTCGGATCGTAGTTCATCCAGCCGGCGCCGGGCAGGAACACCTGCAGCCACGCGTGGGTGGCGCCCGAACCGGTCATCCCGATCTCGCCCCCATCGAGCGCCGCATCATAAATGTAACCGCTGACAAAGCGGGCCGCGAAGCCAAGCCGGCGCAACGCCTCGATCATGAGCCACGCATAGTCCCTGCACGTTCCGGACCTTGAGTGCAAAGTTTGCGCGGGTGGGAGGGTCCCCTCCGCCTCCCGCGCCTGGTAGGTGAATTCGTCGCGGAAGGCGTCGAGCATCTGCTGGAGAGCGCCGATCGTTTTGCCGTTGACGACAAAGCTCCTGGCCCACTCCGCGAGGGCGAGATCAAGGTCCTCTGTGTGCGGGCGCATGAAGCCGGCGAGGTCGTTCCACTCATCCGGCGTGTACTGCACAGGGGCTCGCTCGGCTCGTCGCTCCAGCACGAACTGCCCCACGTCCTTGGCCCCGAAATGAATGCCCCGAAACTGAAACGTAAAGGTCAGCTCCCTGCCGGGCTCCTCGATCTCGATCTCGGCTACGCTGTTGGAAAGGCTGTCGCTAATCCAGCGGATTCGAGAGCCAAGATTGGTGCTTGCGGACCAGCTCAGCAAACGGCCCCCCGTTCCGGGTCTCGGCAAAAACATTGCGCGATGCATGCCAAACGTCACCGGCTTGGCATAGCTGTAGGTGGTGGTGTGCTTGATCTCGAAGAGAATGCCCATCGCACCTCCGAGCTTGATCGAATGACTCCTGGGCGAGCGCGCCATCAGGTCGATGTCGTCATTCCGATACCGCGCGGCATCTGCTCGATTCGCGCGGTTGAAGAGACGAAAGCAGCTTTCGTGTTCGCTGCGCATGCGAATGCGTCAGCGTCGTTGCCTATCCAGGCAAATAAGCGCCCGTGGAGCGCCGGTTGGCTCTGCGATCAGAACGAGCTGCGAGGCCTGAGTGAAGCTGCTCGGGACCACGACATCGAACTCGAGGTCCGGAAGTGTCTCAGCGACACACGTAGGCGCCATTCACCAGCACGCGCACACAGGCTGTACCGGCGGCCGCCGCACCGACCGCAGCTCCCCCTACGACTGCCCGTCGCGTCTGTCTGCGCGCAACGCCTGCGACGCTCACCGGCGTCGCCGGTCGTCCGACCCTCGCTTCTGCGCCCTGTATAAGCGACAGGCCGTCGCTCTCCGACCAATTGATCGCGCCAAATCCGCATGCCAGCCCGATTGCTACGAATGCGACCCGCATTCCACCAGTCCGCTTCATCATGAGCCTCCTCGTGGTCAGTGTGTGCCTTGCCTGCCGAGACTTCCCCCATGGCGAACGCGTCGCTTGATCCACATCAACGGCGCGAAGCTATCTTGGACGAGGTTGCCATTCGGAAGTTTGGCAAAAGCTGCATAGCGCACGATATAATCCCGAGCCTTCGTGCTCTCGGAGCTATGCTGAGCCGCGGAGCACGACGCAGCGAAGCCTTCTCCGAGGCAGGTGCGTCCTCGACAGAAGGCGGTGAAACGGCGCATGCCGCCCGAGATTTGAGAAGGCCTGCCATGCTCGAAGGTCTGATCTATCTGGTCATCAACATCGTTGTCGTTGGTCTCGTGATTTGGCTATTGCGCTTCTTGATCGAGTTGAACCCCCTTGGCGGACCTTTGCGGCGCGTCGCCAACGTCGCGGTGGTGGTGATGGGTGTACTGATAATCGTCATGTTGCTCATGAACTTCGTGGGCAAGCATCTCATCGCCTAGCGCTCGCATGGCCTCAGGGCCTGTCAAACTCTAAGCCCGCAGAGTCCAGGCATGACGGGCTTACAGCCTCGTCTCTCCATCAAGGCTGCTCGCAGGTTTGAGGAGCGAAACAGCCGTGACGCCGTGCCAATCGTCCTCAGGCGGATGCAAATTGCTCATCATCCAACCCATGACGATTGGGGATGTCAGCGGATCAGAAGAATACTCATTTGACGAACGAGGTTTGCAGCCCGCCGTGAGCCACGCGCGCACATTGATGCGCGGGCGCTCGCCCCGCAGGGAACACAATTGTCGCCATCCCCGGACAAGCATGATCGACCTGTACTGCTCTGGAGCCCACCGAACCGACCTGCGGGTGCACACTTACGCGAGAGGTCGGTCACTCATTAGGAGCTTGAAATTGCTGCTCGCGCCATTGTCCGAAAGGGAAGCTGCGGTAACGGGTGACGCCTGCGTAGCTTCGCCAGTGTTAACTCCTGCCGACGCGACGAACTAGTTTTTCGCGCGTTGGAACTGCGGGAGGCCGATCAGATGCCAGCGCGATGGTGGTTCACTGGTACAGCGCGCAAACGCCTGCATTCCATCGTACGCACCTGCGGACGTCCCGGCGGGTCTGGCGGATTGTGGTTCTGGCTACGCACGCGCCGCCAACCATTGTCCTACCTGGCCCGCAGCCGGCAGCGACTTGCGTGATGAGATCGTCCGAATGAATCGGCGCGCGTGGCATTGCCTGCGTCGATGACGCGATGGCTAACGCAAAACCTGCAACAGCAAATAACCTGATCATCGTCACTCTCCTTTTGAAATCACGCAAAGCAAGGCTGGTGCCTTTCGAAGGCAACATCAATCCACATGCAGGACCAGGAAGAGTTTGATCTGGAGGCGGCCGTTTGGACCGCCTCCTGGTCGCTGCGTGTTTCCTTGCGGACCGACCTACATGGTTCCGTCGCCGCCCTTGATCAGTATGCCGGGCGTGCAACCAATTCCGTTGCTTTGCGCACAATCACTTGTTAGCGCGACCCTTTAGATCAGGATGCCATAACGTCGCTGATACCCTGACGGGCCGAAGTCCTTGTCCGCTTCACCGGCGTTCGTCTGTGTTTTACGGACAGCGGAACGGCAAGCCGTTGGCGCCTGTGACCAAAGTCCCCGATGTGCAGGCCATGCCGGCGGGCGTTATGTACCAGCCACTGCTGTCGCTGGCTGTGGACGCAGGATAGTAGGCATTAGCTCCCAAGGCTCCACCACCGTAGGAAGGCCCACCTCTGTCGGGACTCACGCCCGTAACTCCATAGTTGTCGACACCTGTATCGTAAGGGCTGCCTCCCCATCCCCAGTTGGGGGATGTGGCCGCCACTGCAGCAGCCGTGCCTACGGCGGCCGCGCCGGCGACGCCGGCGCCGACCACGCCGGCACCATACCCGTACGCAGCCCGCCGGTTTTGTCGGCGAGCAACACCTGCAACGCTCATTGGGGTTAGCGGTCGACCAACCCGTGCTTGGGCACTCTCCACCGACAAGGAGACGCCGCGTTGTTCAGACCAGCTAAACGAGAACAGTGCCGCGCATGCGACAGTTGAGCCCGCAATTGCAAGTTTTGTTAGAAGCATCTGGCTCATGAACTTGCTCCATGACTGGCTTGCCCCATGCTGAAAAGATGCTGCCTCACCGCCGGGGCGGCATTGCGCTAGATCAAAGTTGGACGAGGGGGCTTGCGAGCCTCGGATGAGGCAGAGGCTCTGACGCTACCGACGAGTTTTCTTCGATGGTGCGGATCGAACCAGCCGAGCCCGTGAAGCGAGAACGGACAGCGCCTTCAAATTGAAAGAGGCGGCGATCGCGCCGCCTCTCGTTGCAGTCCGCGTGCTTACTGGCAGACGTACATGATTCCGTCGCCGCCCTTGATCAATGTGCCGGGCGTGCAACCAATGCCGTTGAGCTTCGCATAGCTATCCCAACCGTCGTAGCAGGTATAGGAAGCACGCCCAAAGACTCCAACCGTCGTGCCGTACCCGTACCCGGTCCCGCCGCCGGCCCCACACCAGGGGCCGCCAGCGTAGTAGGTTCGCACCGCGTACCAGGGCAGACCGGTTTGATCGGGTACGTAGTGACTATAGGGATACGGGCTGACATAGAGCCGCCTCGCCTGGGCACTCTCAACTGACAGCGAGATCCCGCGTTGCTCAGACCAGTCAACGGTGAACAGTGCTGCAAAGGCGATAGTCGACGTTGCAATTGCAAAAGTTCTGAAAGCTGTCTGCTTCATCGTTTTGCTCCTATGCTGTCGTCCCCCTTTGCATAAGAAGCCTGTCGGTTGACGCCGACATTGACAAGGATCAATTTGGTCTGCCTCGTGACTGAACGTTAGATTGTGTCTTAAAGGATTTGTGCACGCAATCGTGCGCAAGGGGCAGCCGAGAGAGGTTGATGCGTCGCGCTCTCTGGTGTGTTTGCTCGGTGTTACGTCGAGGCTGAGGTGGGTTGGCGCATCGCTTCAGGCACGACAGGATTTGTTGCGAAATCGTGTCGCGCCCGAATGATATCGCCGCGCTAAGCCGCCACCGCCTGCGCCGATAACAGCTGCCTCAGCTTCGCCGCCGGCACGGCCGGGCTGAACAGCCAGCCCTGCATCTGGCTGCATCCGAGCTGGCGCAGCACCTCGCGCTGGGCTTCGGTCTCGACGCCTTCGGCCGTCGTCGCCATGTGGCGGGCGGCCGCCATGTGCACCACCGCCTGCACGATCGGGGACGAATCCTCGGACTGGCCGATGTCGCTGATGAAGCTGCGGTCGATCTTGATCTTGTCGAACGGGAAGCGGTGCAGATAGCTCAGCGACGAATAGCCGGTGCCGAAATCGTCGAGCGCGATGCGCACGCCGAGCTCGCGCAGCTGCTGGAGAATCGTCAGCGCCTCCTCGTCGTCGCGAATGAGGACGGTCTCGGTGACCTCGAGCTCGAGCCGTCCGGGTGCAAGTCCTGACTCCGCGAGCGCGGCTGCAACCTTGAGCGCCAGCGTCCTGGCGCGGAACTGCACCGGCGAGACGTTGACCGCGACGTGGATATCGCCGGGCCAGCTCGCGGCCTCGGTGCAGGCCTGCTTCAGCACCCATTCGCCGATCTCGCCGATCAGTCCGGTTTCTTCCGCGACCGGAATGAAATCGGCGGGCGAGATCATGCCGCGCTCGGGATGGCGCCAGCGCAGCAGCGCCTCGCAGCCGTTCACCACATTGGCCGCGAGATCGACCAGCGGCTGGTAATGCACCTCGAATTCGCCGCGGGCGAGGGCCTGGCGCAGGTCGAGCTCGAGCTGGCGGCGCAGCCGCGCCTTGGCGTCGTATTCGGGCACGAAGAGGCGGAAGGTGCGGCGGCCCTCGGACTTCGCGGCATACATCGCGAGATCGGCGCGCTTGAGCAGATCGTCGAGATTGTCGCCGTGATCCGGCGCGATCGCGATGCCGATGCTGGCATCGGTCGGGATCTCCTGGCCCTTGCAGTCCACGGGCGTGCGCAGCGCTTTCAGGATGTTTTCGGCAAGCGCCGTCAGCTCGGCCCGGTCGCTGGTGCCGGCCTTGACGATGGCGAATTCGTCGCCGCCCAGGCGCGCGACGAGATCGTTGCCGCTGACGCAGGCGCGCAGGCGGTTGGCGACCTGGCGAAGCAGCTCGTCGCCAACCTCGTGGCCAAGCGAATCGTTGACGCCCTTGAACTCGTCGACGTCGATGTAGAGGATCGCGAACGGCTGGCCATGGGCAAGCTCCGCGATGCGGCGTTCCAGATGGCCGCGCATCAGCACGCGGTTGGGCAGGTCGGTCAGCGCGTCGTAATGCGCCATATGCGCGATGCGCTCGTCGGCGCGGATGCGTTCGGTGACGTCGTCGTGCGTTGCGAGCCAGCCGCCGGCGGCGCCGGGCTGGTTCTTGATCTCGATCAGGCGGCCGTCCGCGGTCTCGACGACGGCGCTCTGGGTTCGCCCGGCATTGCTCAGAATGTCGTCGCAATAGGTCGCGACGTCACCGTGGAACGATCCGGTGTCATGGCGATGCTGGATCACGTCGCGGAAATAGGCGCCGGGCTTCACAACGTCGGCCGACAGTCCGTACATCTCGATGTAGCGCCGGTTGCAGACGATCAGCCGCTCGTCCCGGTCGAACATCAACAGGCCTTGCGTCATGGTGTTCATCGCGGTGTCGAGCTGCTGCTTCTCCGCGGCGAGCCTGCGCGTCATCTGGCGGAAGATCAGGTACAGAGTGAGCACGAGCAGGCCGATCGACAGCACGGCGACGGCGACGAAGAATTTTGTCTGCGTCCGCCAGGTCGCCAGCGTCGCGTCCAGCGATTTGGTTGCGACCACGACCAGCGGCTCGCCGGTCAGGAGGCGCGCGGCGACGATGCGGTCCTTGCCGTCGATCGGGCTGGCGAGCTGCGTCGTGACGAAGGTGCGCTCGAACACCGCCATCTGCTCGCGCGTGCCGTTGCGAAAGTTCTGTCCGATCATCGCGTCGACATGCGGAACGCGCGCGAGCAGCTGGCCATTCTGGTGGTGCATCGCGATCGAGGATTCCTCGCCGAGCCCGGCCGAGGCGAAGAAGGATTCGAGCTGCTCCGGCGAAATGCCCCGCGACACCATGCCGAGGAATTCGCCGTGGGGACCGGAGACGCGCCGTGCGAAGACGATTGCAGCTCCATTGCCGAGCCGGCCGGGCACGACTTCGATCTCTTCCTGCGAGGCCGGATCGTTCCTGAGGCGATTGAAGTAGTCGCGGTCGGCGACCGAAATATCGGCGACCGGCCAACGCCGCGACGAGTTGATCAGCACGCCCCTGGAATCGAACACATTGGCGCCGGCGACGTCGGACCAGCCGCTGGCTTTGGCGCGCAGCACCTCGTGCATGGCCAGCGTACCCATCTCGCTGCGGAAGACATCGGCGGATGCGATGCCGTGGCTTTCGAGCTCGGCGATGACGCTCTTCTGGAGCACCGCAAAGTCGGCGAATTCGCGGTCGAAATGCCGGGCGAGCATGCGCACGGAGTTTTCCAGGCTGTCGCGGCCGCTCTCGATTGCATTTTGCCGGAAACGATCGACGGTGAGCGCGGTGCCGATGGCCATCGCGACCATCAGCACGAAGCCGCCGGCGATCAGCCACGTCAGCGGCGCGCCCTGCCAACGGCGGAGCAACACGCGCATGCGCGTGGTCCATCGGATTGATGTGCCCATCCAGTCCTCCCGTGGGATGCAAGATGCAGCAAAACCGACAAGAGCCCGTTACCAGTAAGGGTTAGGGAAACATGAATCGGAACGGAATCAGAGGGTTGGTTTCCCTCGATCGGCGGGAGTTCCGCAGGCCGGGGTTACGCTGACGCGCTTCCGGCGGATCACCGACGGATTTCCCACCTCAAGGCTTCCGCATTGGCCTTGGCGAACGTCGCCGGCACGTCGAACTTTCCGGTCTCGAGATCATAGCGGCATTTCCAGCCGCCCAGTCCCTTCATGGCGACGTTCTTGGGATGATTGTCATATTCGCCCGACAGCGAGATCACGAGGTAGCGGTTGTTGGGCCAGTCCATGCCGAGCGAGCGATAGGCCTCTTCCGTACCCTCCATGAGATTGGCCGAGATGTGGAAGTCGAGCTTGGCGAACCGCTTCGTCTCCGGCCGGCCGTAGAAATGGGCCCAGGCGAGATCGCTGAGCGGCTTCTTCGTCGCGTTCGCGAAGGCGCCCTTCTCGACATGGTAGAGATAGAGGTCCTGCTCGCCCGAGCCGGTCTTCTGCATCCGCACCAGCCATTGCGAGTCGCTGGTGAAGCGGAAGCCGGCCCCGTAGCCCTGCTCGGGCTTCAGCTCCGTCATCTGCTCGCCGCGGCGAGCCCAGACCTGCCATTTGACCTCCCAATCGCCGCCGTCCTTCATGTACTGCTCGATCTTGGTGGCTCCATCGGGCGAGGTGAAGGCGAGGCCGGCATTGTCGGTGAGGATGTAGTCCGGCGGCGGGCCGGATGCGGCGAGCGCCGGAGAGGCGACGAGCGTCAGGACAAACGCCAGCCATGGCGCGGGACGGCAAAATGCGGTCACGGGAAAAATCCTTAAAGAATGACCGCGATGCGGCCTCGGTGATTTGACGCCCTCGGCGCCCCGCCGGTTCACGCCGGGCGTGCCGGAACGAAAGGTGCATCATCCCAATGATCGACTTGCTGACGCAGCCAAATCGGCGCAATTTGCCGGCCTCGGTTAATTTGCGACCCAAGGGTTTATTGTCTGATGATCACCGCTTCCAAGGCCTTCATTGCATTCTGCCTGCTCGCGGTGGGCGGCACCCTGCTGGTGATCGGTCCCACCGAGCTGCGCCGCCTGCTGCCGGGCGGCGCGCAGACCGAGACCGCCGTCGGCGCCAAGCTGGAGGCAAAGCCCGAAACCAAGGCCGAAGCCAAACCAGAGTCGAAGCTGGACGAGCCAAAGCTCGCCGCCAGCGCGCCGCCTGCGCCATCGACGCCCCCGGCCCCCGCGCCGAAGGTGGATGCGCTGGCCGAGACGCAGAAGCAGGTCACGGCGCTGGCCGATCTCGTGCCGGCCAAGCCGCCGGCGGCCACGACCGATGCCGGCCCGCGGTTCGACGTCGCGCGCGTCGACGATCACGGCGAGGCGGCGGTGATCGCGGGTCGCGCCGCGCCGGGTGCACAGGTCGAGCTGCTGCGCGACGGCAAGCCGCTCGACACGGTGGTCGCCGATGCCTCGGGCCAGTTTGTGATGACCCCGTCGCAGCTTCCCGCCGGCTCCTATGAGCTGACCCTGCGGGCGAAAGCGCCCGACGGTACTGTTACCCAGTCGGGCCGCAGCATGCCGGTGATCATCGCTGAAGCCGCGCCGCCGCCCGCGCGCCCGGCGCCGGTCGCGAGACAGGAGCTGAAGCAGGCCGAGAAGCCCGACGACAAGTCTGATGTCGTGGCATCCCTGCCGTCGGCATCGGCGCGCCAGGCATCGGCGCATGACAGGCCCGCGGCTCAGCCGAGATCGATCGGGGCACCGAAGCCCAGGGTCATGGCGCGGGCACCCGCGGCCACGACCGTTGCATCGGCCTCGCCGGCGGAAATCATCAGCGGTGCACCGGCAGAAGCAGGCGCCAACCGGATCATCTCCCGCGGCGACAGCCTGTGGGCTCTCAGCAAGCTCGCTTACGGTGACGGCTCCCGCTACGCGGTGATCTTCAACGCCAACCGCGGCAAGATCCACAACCCCAACCTGATCTATCCCGGCCAGACTTTTGTGGTGCCGCAGAACGCGGAGTGAGACCGCATCGGCAACGCGGTGCGCGTTGCGACGCTTTTCCCTCCGTCTCTCCGGAACATTCGGTTCCCCCGCGCGTCATTGTGATGCGACCCAGTGCGCGCTTGGCGCCGGGAGGAGGCCGAGGTGGTCAGGTCCGCTTTCATGTCCGGACGCATGGGATTGGCGATGGCGGGCGCTGCTCTCATGATTGCGGCAGTGCTGCTGCCGAATAAAGCCGAGGCGCAGTTCGGATTCCGCGGCGGCCCGCTCGGTGTCGCGCGCTTTGCCGTCGGCCACGTGATCGGCATGTCGCGCCTGCGCCACGCGCGCATGGCGGTAAGGGGCGGCCGCTACCGCTCCGCCGCGTTGAGGTCGCAGGATCCGCGCGGTGCCGAGCGCGGCCAGCCGGCCAACCCCTACATCCTACGTGCGGCGCTGACGGCGCAAGCTGCGCTGTCGGGCTGGCACGGTGGCCGCCGCCCGCAGGGCTGGTGGCGCCACCCCGATGGCAGCTATGGCTGGGCGGGCCCGGTGTTCTGGCCGTTCGCGCATGACGACCTCACCACCGCAATCATCCTGGGGGATACGACCAGCCTCTCGCTCTATGGCTATGGCGACATCTACGCCGCGATCTTCGCCCCCTATGCAGCCACGGAGTTCGCCGCCTACACGGCGCCGCAAGGCAGGCGCGCGCGAAAGGTCCCTTCGGTCGAGGCCGTTTGCGATGCCAGCGACACCGGCGGCCTGCCGGTCGACCGTATCGCCGCCCTGGTGCAGCCGAACGAATTGCAGCGCGCAGCGCTCGATGAGCTCGCGACCGCCTGGGTCGCTGCGCGCGGCACCATTCGCACGGCCTGCCCGACGCAGGCCTCCGCGACCGCCGCCTCGGAGCGCCTCGGCCTGATGCGCGCGCGCCTCGAGGCCATGATCAAGGCGACGGACGCAATCGCGCCGCCGCTCGCGAAATTCGTCGATCTCCTCGATGCCGGCCGGAAGGCAAAGCTCGACGCGCTGGCCAATGAGCGCCGTGCCGCGCTTGCGGCCGGCCAGCGCAAGGACGCGCAGGCGCCAGCCGCGTGCGAGGCCGGCTACGATCCCCGCTATGATGTGCAGGCGCAGCGGCAATACGAGCAGCTCGTGCAGCAGCAATGGCCCGCCGGCGAGATCGCGTCCACGCTGAGGCTCGACGACACCGCTCGCGCCCGGCTTGAGGTGCTGCAGGACACCACGCTCCGCACCATGGAGACACTGAGTGCATGCCCGTCCAAGGCTGAGCCCACGCCGCAGGCCCGCCTCACGGCCGTAAAGGCGCGGCTGGAGACGATGCTGCAGGCGGTGAACGGCGTCGCCGACGCGCTCGACGATTTCAAGGCAGACTTGAGCGACGAGCAGAAGGCCGGCTTCGAGGCGATCGGGCCGAAGCGCGGGGTGTGATCAGCCGCATGCCCAGTCGAACTTCATGTCCCTGAAGTCGAGCTGCGCATTGCCGCCGCCGAAATTGTAGCCGCCGAAATATTCCTCGAACTCGATGTAGAACGGGCTCATCTCCGGCACCGCCTGGCACGGCCGCATGGTGCCGCCGAGATGGTTGTGCGCGTGATCCTTGCCCCAGTCGTGCAGGCGGAAATTGTCGCGGCTCGGCACGCCGCCGACATAATAATAGTAGGGCTGATAACCGGTCGGCGGTTTTTGCCTTGTGTGCTCGCCCTGCGGGCCCTTGCCGGCATTGGGATCGGTCGCGCGTGGCACCAGCGCGATCGCGCGGGTCTCGCTGAGATCGGTGCGCGGGGAGCCGGCGAACATCTTCCTCGCGTAAGGCGCCGCGGCCTCGAAGAAGGCACTGGCGCCGCCGACGTCGAGCCAGCGCGGCCGATCTGCTGTCGCAAGCGGAAGCGGTGCCGGCGGCGCCGCGAATGCGCCCGCATATTCGGCTTTGGTCAGCAGCAACGCGGCATATTCGTAGTCGAGAATGTCGGTCATGCGCGAAAGCCTGGGATGCGCTGGTCGCGCCGCCACGGCCTCGCGAATCTCGGGATCATCGGGCGCCCCGCCGTCATTGTGATCGGGCGCGGTGGCGAAGAACGACACCGCAACGATGTCCTCGCCATGCACGCGATAATCGTCCGGCAGCAGAAGCGTAAAACCGTGCATCAGCGGAAAGCCGGTGACGGGATCGAGCGGCCATTGTTCGGATGTGATGCCCGGCGGCAGGCCATAGACCCAACCCTGATCGCGCGCGCGATCAGCGGGACGGTCCAGCATCTGCAAATCATACGCGCGCGAAGGCAAGGCAAACGCCACAGGTCGTCTCCCATCCAAAATCGAGCCTCGACGCCGAGGCGATGGTTAGTCGCGGGGAGGACGGATGTGGTTCGTGGGCGGGGTGTGGGAGATGATGCCATTCTGTCGGTGTTTTGCCCGACGTGTCAAACCACACTGGCACCCGCGTAAGTCATTGATCCGACAGTCCCCGTCTACTGTGCATGGGGTTGTTTTCGCGTATTATGTTGCTGGCTACCCTCGCCGGCGCGCGGCGGACGCATCCACCACGTTCTCCACCTGCTCGCGCCAGGACAAAATCTCCATCGCCAGCACCGGGTGGTTGAACCCCTTGAGCACGAGGTCGTCGAGCGCGCGGGCTTCGACCCAGGGCTCGACGATGCCGTAGACGCGGCGGCTGACCACGATCTGGTTGGCCTTGGCTTCGTCGCAGAGACGCGAGGCGAGGTTGGTGACGCTGCCGATCGCGGCATATTCCAGCCGTTGCTCGAAGCCGACCTGGCCGAGCGTGGCATAGCCGAGCGCGATGCCGATGCCGAAGCCGAGCGTGTGCCCGCGGTTGCGCCACTTCTCGGTCAGCGGGCCGATCGTGTCGCGCATCTCCACCGCCATCTGCACCGCGCGCCGCGTGTGGTCCTCGAACTGGATCGGCGCGTTGAACAGGATCATCACGCCGTCGCCGGCATATTTGTCGAGCGTGCCCTCGTATTTGAAGATCAGCTTGCCGAGCGCTGCGTGATATTCGCGCAGCACGTTCATCGCCTCTTCCGGCTCGGTCGCCTCGGTGAAGGCGGTGAAGCCGCGCAGATCGCAGAACACCACGGTGACCTCGCGGCGATGGCTGTCGAGCAGCGAGTCATGACCATCCGACGACGCGATGAGCTGGGCGACCTGCGGCGCGAGAAAGCGTTCGAGCCGCTTGATGCGGCTGATCTCGCCGAGCTGCTTCTCGACGCGCTCTTCCAGGGAGCGGTTCCAATTGCGAAGCTGCTCGGTCTGCTCCTGGAGCTTCGCCGCCTGCTGCTGCACGGTGTTATGCGCAGCGGCGAGCTCGCGGCCCTTGTGATCGACCTCGGTGAACAGCCGCGCGTTGCGCATCGCCAGCACGGCCTGGTTGGCGAAGGTGCGCATCAGGCCGGTGAGGCTTCCGGCGAACTCGCCGCCGGCCCGGCGCAGCACCACCAGCGAGCCGAGCGTGCCCTGCTGGTCCACCAGCGGCACCACCAGCACCGAGTGGAAGCCGGCATCGACCGCGACGTCGCGCAGCGGCTGCTCGGAGGCCCGGTCGAGATCGGCAATGACGATCGGCTCGCCGCTGTCGGCGGCGTCGCTCAGGATGTTCGCGCCTTGCTGGATCGTGACATGCGCGCCGTCGGCCGATTTGTCGATGCCGTTGGATTCGATCAGGTTGAAGCGGCGCGTCTCGGCATCGAAGCCGTAGATCAGCACCGCATCGGCATGGGTGATCTCGATCGCGCGCGCCGCGATGGTCGGCAGCACGGCGTTGAGATCGAGCGAGGAGGCGACCGCACGGCCGACCTCTTCCAGCGCCTTGAGCTCGTTGATCGACTGCGCGAGATCGCGGGTGCGCTCCTCGACCTTGGTCTCCAGGTCCGAATAGGTTTCCTGGAGCTGGCCGGCCATGCGGTTGAACTGGCCGGCGAGGTCTTCCAGCTCGTCGGAGGTGTGGACGTCGATGCGGTGGCTGAAATCGCCTTCGCCGAGCTTGTGCGCGCCGTCGCGCAGCGCCGTGATCGGGATGATCATGCGGCGGGCGAGCAGCGTGCCGGCGAGGATCGCGACCATCAGGCCCATGCCGATCAAGAGCGCGATGCGCACGAGCTGGTCGCGGATCGGCATCAACGCCTGCGTGGCCGGCTGCTCGAACATCACGTTCCAGCCGAGCTTCGGCACGGTGCTGGCGGCGCTCATCACCGCATGGCCGTTGAAGTCGGTGCCTGAGGTGTCGGGCTCGCGGCCGGGCGCAATCGCGGATGCCACCTGCGGCAGTTTCGACAGGTCCTTGCCGACATCGGGTCCTTTCGACGACGTCGCCAGCACGCGGCCGCGCGGATCGACCACATAGGCGAACGCGGCCTTGCCGACCTGGGCGTCGGACAGGAAGTCGGAGAGGAAGCTGAGGTCGATCTCGGCCACGGTGACGCCGGCATTGAAGCCGGAATGCGCCACCGAGATCGACATCATCGGCGTCCGGTCGGAGAACCAGGCCGGCGCGTAGCTGACGCCGCGGGCAACCGTGTCGGTGAAGCGCATGTCGCGGGAGAGGTCGGCATTGCCGCCGGTCGTGGTCGACTGGCGCGAGACGCGCAGCACCTCGCGTCCCTCGCCGTTGAGCTGGAACAGCTGATTGACGACCGAGACCTGGTGCAGCAGCGAGGCGTAGTCGGCGCGGCGCTTCTCGAGCGTGTCCTGGCTTGCCCGCGTCACCCAGCTGATCTGGCGCTCGAGCTCGGAGATCGACTGCTCGATCCGCCGGGCGGCGCCTTGCGCCTTGTCGTCGAGCCCGTCGGTCAGCTGGGTCTTGGTGGCGCGATAGGAGATCCAGGTCTCCATCGCGCCGTTGACGGCGAGGACAAACACGACGAGGCCGACGAGGGAGACGACGTATTTGGCGAACAGGCCCTCGCGCAGAAACCGTGTCTTGTCTTTCGCTCCCGCCATCCAGATCCTCTCGCGCCGTCATCGACGCCGGCGCTACGGGCCGTACCGGTCCAGGCGCCCTTCTACCACAATTCGGGTCAGGGGACGGTCCTGCGGCCGGTCGACCGGCCAGCGTGGTTACCCGCGGTCGACGCCGGGCTGGGCTGGAAGGGTCGTGAATTGTCGCGGCCTCATCCCTTTGGAGGAAGCGGCGGACGGAGAGGCCGATGTAAGGATTGGCGTGGAGTCCAGTGCGTTGGTCGGCCAATCATCGATTAAAGAGCTGTCGCAGCACGTCGTTCATCGGCTGGCTGTCCTGCTGCGCCAGGGGCGGGTCGTCTTGAACCGGAGCCTGGGCCGGGGGCGCGGGAGAGGCCTGCGGAGCGGGGGTGGACGGTGTTGCCGGCAGGCCGCGGCTGCGGCCGGTGCCAGTGCTGGTCCCCGCGCCGCTGGAAAGCCCCTGCTGGATCAAATTGCCGATCGCCTCGCCCAGCGGACCGCCGAGCGGGTTGCTCTGTCCCGGCTGCTGGGTTTGCGGATTGGCATTGCCGGTCGCGTTGCCGCCGCCCGGCGCAGTGGCGCCGCCCAATCCGAGGCTGCCCAGGAGATTGCCGAGCCCGGCGCCGTCAGGGCCGAACAGGCCCTTGCCCATCTCGCGCAGCTTGGCATAGGCGGCGTCCGGATTGTCCAGCATGCCGGCCATGTCTGGGTAGATCCGCGGCTGCGACCAGCTGCCCTGGATCATCACGGGGATGCCGAAGCCGACCGGCTCCGATGTGCGGCCCTGGCCTTCGGTGGTCATCACGAGCTTCGGCTCGACGCGAAAACCCATCATCTTGGTGTCGAGGGCGATGGTGCCGGCGCCGGTCACGCGCACCAGCGGTCCGATCAGATTGAGATCGGTCGTCACCGCCTGGCCCTTGTCGATGCGGAACGACGCCGAGAGTTGCGACAGATCCGTGCTCTGGGCCTCACTGTCCTGCCAGCCGGACAGCGTGCCCGATGTCAGCGAACGGATCATCTGCGCGATATTGATGCCGCGGATGGCGCCGTCCTGGAAATTGACGAAGGCCGTGCCCTGCATGTTCGCCATCAGCGCGCGCTGGCTGGTGCCGGCGCTGCGCAGCGCGAGCTTGGCCTGCAGCTTGCCGTCGATCCGATCGAACTCGGCAAGGCCCTGGAGCAGCGGCAGTGCACTCACGCCGACGAGATCGGAATGCATGGCAAAGCTCGGCGCACCGCTTGTGGCATCCAGGATCACCTCGCCCGAGACCTGGCCGTCATAAGCGCCGAGATTGGCGGTGCCGGCCTTCAGCACGCCGCCGGCGAGCTTCGCATCGAGCGCCAGCGGCGCGAGGTGCGCATCGCCGATCACGGCCTCGTTCGCGGAGATCCTGATTTGTGCGTCGACATAATTGAGCCCCGACACGTCGATCGGTGCATTGCTCCAGGGCTGTCCCGACGTGCCCTCCGGCGATTTCGCCACCGGAATCGCGAGCCGCTGGAAGTCGAGATCGACCTTGACCAGGGGCTTGCTCGCAATGTCGACCGAGGCCCAGCCGTTGAAGGCGCCGTCGCCGAGCCTGCCGTTCACGCCGTTGATCATCACGACATCGCCACTCAGCCGCATCTCGGCATGGCCGGTGAGCTGGGACTTCAGCACATCAGGCATGTCGATGGCGAAATCCACCGGAATGGTCGGCCGGTCGGCCGGCGGCGCCGGCGTCGACGCCTTGATGTCGAACTTGGTCGGGTGATCGCCAACGCGCGCGGTGCCGGCGATGTCGACCTTGCGGTCGCGGCCAACGACGGCGTCGGCGTTGATGGCGCTGATGCGGCCCTCGACACGGTCGCGCACGCGCGCGAATGCGACTTCACCGTCGACGACCTTGACGCGATCGATGGTCGCGCCACCGGTGTCGAGCGCCAGCGGCTTCGACGCGGTACCGGCATTCGGCAGTCGCTCACGCAGCAGCGGCTGGTAGAGCACGGGATGGGTGACGACGAGTTCGCTGATCTTCGGGCTGCCCGACCATACGCTCGCGAGCGACATGTCGGCCTGCACGCTGTCGACCGTCAGGCGCGTGATGCCGCTGCGATCCTTCGGGTCCTGAAGCGTGAGATCGTTGAGCGTGACGTTCAGCGTCGGCCACAGGCTGATCTTCGTGGTGCCGTCGATGGACAGGCGGTAACCGGTCGCGCTCTCGACCCGCGAGGCAATCGTCGTGGTCAGGAATCCCGAGGGAATCCCGATCACGAGGAGAAGCCCGATCACGATGATGACGGCGGCTATCGCCGCGCCGGCGAATTTCACTGCTCTCATGTCGACTTTCCAACGGCGGACAATCGGCGGCGAATCCCGCAGATGACCGTCCTATGCATCCGTCCTTTGCCCTGAGTTTATCCCCGGACGGGAAGCGGCTCCAAGCACGTAAAAATAGTCAGGGGGTGCTGCAAAGTTATGTGACTTATGACACACTTCCCCGGCGCGGTTTTACGCGATCCTGATTTGATGGTTCCAAGCGATTTGCCAGGGAAACTGGCTAAGGGAATTCACAAGGACATTGAAATGAGCAAGCAGGCCGAATTTGCGGTCATCCTGAAGATGAACGCGATGTTCGCCGATCTCGGCGCAGACGAGCTCCAGCGGCTGTCGAATCTCTGCCACACCCAGCATCTGGGGAATGGCGAGCTGCTGTTCCAGAAGGGCGATGCGGGGGACGCGCTGTTCGGCGTGCGCCGGGGCCAGGTCCGTATCGAGACCGGCGCCTCCGACGGCAGCCGTCTGACCCTGAACTTCATGGGGCCGGGCGACCTGTTCGGCGAGGTCGCGGTGCTGGACGGCCAGAGCCGCACTGCGGATGCGACCGCAGGCGAAGCCAGTGAACTGTTCGTGCTGCGGCGCGAAGATTTTCTCAGCTTCCTCGAACGCGAGCCGAAGGTCGCGATCAAGATCATCGCGCTGCTGTGCCAGCGCATCCGCTGGCAGAGCGAGCGCATGGAAGAATCCATGCTGCAACCGCTGCCGGTTCGCCTCGCACGGCGGCTCTGCGCGCTCGCCGCCGATTTCGGATCGGAGGTCCACATCTCGCAGGAGCAGCTCGGCATCTTCGTCGGCGCGGCCCGCGAGAGCGTCAACCGTCAGCTTCAGGCCTGGCGCAAGGAGGCGATCCTCGATCTCCAGCGCGGTCGCATCCTGCTGCGGAACATGACCAAGCTGACGGCGATCGCGCGGAACGAGTAGGGAGGTAGCTAGGCTGCTTCCGGCACATAGTGCAAAGTCAGCAGCTCTGATCGTCGGCACGGGGCGACGGCATATGGTCGCCCATCATCGTCACTGAATTCGACGAGCACCGTGCTGTCGTCAAGCTCTTCGACGATCGTGCCGACGTTTCCTCGCGCCAACCGGTGCTCCGGAAGGTTCGCCAGCAATGCGACGACATCCAGTGTCGCCGGTGCCGGATCTTCTTTGTTCGCTCCGCTCATCATAGCACCCAACACGTGACGAATGTCGGCCGGTCGTCGCCGGCTCGTATGATCCAGCTAATTCTACTCCGCCGCTGGGTGTACCATGCCCTTTTTATCCGGCGCCGCGCCGTGATGATCGGCGGTCTCGGCATCCTCGCTGTGCACGACCAGCCGCTTGGCAAATCGCCAGATCAGGGCGCCGAGATCGTCCATCACCATGAACATCGCGGGCACGAATACCAGCGACAGGATGGTCGAGAAGATCAGGCCGCCGATCACCGCGAGCGCCATCGGCGAGCGGAACTCGCCGCCGGCGCCGACCGCGAGCGCGCTCGGCATCATGCCGGCGGCCATCGCGATCGTGGTCATCACGATCGGGCGGGCGCGTTTCATGCCGGCATCGATCATGGCCTCCTCGCGCGGCTTGCCGGCGCGAATGGATTCGATGGCGAACTCCACCAGCATGATCGCGTTCTTGGTGACGATGCCCATCAGCATCAGGATGCCGATCCATACCGGCGTGGTGAGCTGCTTGCCGGTGACGAGCAGGGCGGCGATCGCGCCGCCGATCGAGAGCGGCAGCGAGAACAGGATGGTGATCGGCTGCAGGAAGGTGCCGAACAGCAGCACCAGCACGGCGTAGACCATCATCAGGCCCGCGGTGATGGCGGTGGCGAAGCCGTCGGAGAGTTCGTTCAGGCTCTCGGCGTCGCCGGAGGGCGAGACCTTCACGCCCTTCGGTCGGCTCTTCATCACCGGCAGGTCGTAGATCTTCTTGGTCGCGTCGCCGAGCGCGGCGGAGCCGACGAGGTCGGCGGCGACGGTTGCCTGCCGCTCACGATCGTAGCGGTTGATGCTGGTCGGACCCTGGTCGAGCTTGACGTCGGCGATGACCGAAAGCGGCACGCCGCCCTTCTCGCCGCGCTCGCCGAGCGGCACGCGCAGCTGTTCGAGCGTCCTCAGATTGCCGCGCGCGGCGTCCTCGAGCTGAACGCGGATCGGCACCAGGCGGTCGCCGACGTCGAACTTGGCGAGCGCAGGCCCGACGTCGCCGATGGTGGCGACGCGGATGGTCTGCGACAGGCTTTCCGTGGAGACGCCGAGGCGCGCGGCGAGATCTGCGCGCGGTTCGATGCGCAGCTCGGGCCGCTCGAGCGTGGTTTCCGAGATCACGTTAGAGATGGTCGGAATCCGCTTCATCTGCGTCGCGAGCTCGCTGGCGACGTTGTTGACAATGTTGGCGTCGACACCGGTCACGACCAGCGAGATGGCGCGCAGGCCGTTCTCGTCGAGGAACCAGAAGCGGATGTCGGGAACGTTCTCCAGCTCCTGGCTGATCGAGAACTCCAGCTCGCGCTGGGTGATGTCGCGGCTGTCCTTGGGCGTGTAGTTGATGATCAAGGAGGCGCGCCGGACTTCCTGGGTCCCCGGCGGGACCCGCCCGCCATCGACGAAGATGCTCTTCACCTCCGGCCGCTTGCGCAGGCGGGCGACGATGTCCTCGGTGACCTTTTCGGTGTAGGCGAGCTGGGTGCCCGGCGGCAGCTCGAGAGCAAGCAGCGAGCGCGCGCTGTCCTGCGCCGGCAGGAAGCCCTGCGGCAGCAGCGTGATGCTCCAGATCGAGGCGGCGAAGACGCCGAAGCCGACCAGCACCGTGATGAAATAGTGCTTCACCGACCAGGCCACGATCCTGTGATAGGACCGCAGCACACGGCCGGGCGGCGGCTCCTCGTGATTGCCATGTTTGAGGAAGTAGGCGGCGAGCACCGGCGTGACGAAGCGCGCCGCGAGCAGCGAGAAGAACACCTGCACCGAGACGGTGATGCCGAACTGCTTGAAGAACTGTCCCGCGATGCCCGACATGAAGCTCGCGGGTGCGAAGATCGCGATGATCGTCAGCGAGATCGCGATGACCGCAAGGCCGATCTCGTCTGCGGCTTCGAGTGCGGCACGATAGGGCGACTTGCCCATGTTCATGTGCCGGACGATGTTCTCGATCTCGACGATGGCGTCGTCGACGAGAATACCTGTCGACAGCGTGATGGCGAGGAAGCTGACGAGGTTCAGCGAGAAGCCGAGCAGGTCCATCGCCCAGAACGCCGGGAAGATCGACAATGGCAGCGAGATCGCGGCGATGACGGTGGCACGCAGGTCGCGCAGGAACAGGAGCACGATGATGACGGCAAGGATGGCGCCTTCGAACAGGGTCGAGATCGCCGCGTGGTAATTGCCGTTGGTATATTCGACCGAGGTGTCGATCACCTTCAGATCGACGTCGGGATAGGCGGCCTTGAGCGCGTCGATGCGCTTCTGCACGGCCTCGGCCACCTTCACGTCGCTGGCACCCTTGGAGCGCTTGATCCCGAGCGCGACCACGGGCTCGCCGTTGAAGCGGGCGAAGGTGCGGCGGTCCGCGATGGTGTCGGTGACGGTGCCGAGATCGTCGATCCGGACCTCGCCGCCGCCGAACAGCGGGATCATGGTGCCGGCAAGATCGCCCAGCGTCTTGGCGCCCGCGAGCGTGCGGATCGCCTGGTCGTTCTTGCCGATCTCGGCGCGACCGCCGGCAACGTCGACATTGGTGCCGCGCAGGCTCTGGCTGACATTGACCGCGGTCAGGCCCATCGCCTGCAAACGGTCGGGATCGAGCGAGACCAGAATCTCGCGCTCGACACCGCCGATGCGCTCGACCTGGGCGACGCCGCGCACGCCCTGCAGCGCGCGCTTGACCACGTCGTCGACGAAATAGGAGAGCTGCTCGGGCGTCTTGCCGGGCGAGATCGCGGCATAGGTGACGATCGGCAGGCCGATGACGTCGACGCGCTGGATCAGCGGCTCGGTGACGTTCTGCGGCAGGTTGGAGCGCACGCGCGTCACCGCGTCCTTGACGTCGTTGAGCGCGCGGTCGGTGTTGGTCTCCAGCGCGAACTGGATGGTGGTCACTGACACGCCGTCGGTGATGGAGGAGGTGATGTGCCTGACCCCCTCGACGCCGGAGACGGCATCTTCAACCGTCTTGGTGACTTGGGATTCGAGCTCAGCGGGTGCTGCGCCGAACTGCGACACCACGACCGAGATCACGGGAATGTCGGCCGAAGGCAGCCGCGTCACCGCGAGCTTGGTGAAGGACACCCAGCCGAGGATCAGGAGGATGATCGAAAAGACGACCGACGGTAGCGGATGACGGATCGACCATGCCGAGATATTGAGAGCCATCAGCGTACCCGCGTGCGATCGAGTTCATCGGCGAACATGGTCTTGATCTGGTCGCCGTCATGGAGCGAAGAGCCGGCGTCGGCTACGACGATTTCGCCGACCTCGAGGCCTTCCAGGATTTCCGTTGCGCTGTCGGACGACAGCCCGACCCGCACCTTGCGCGTCTCGACAATGTTGCCTTTGACGACCTGCACGGTGAGATGGTCGATCGCGGTCTTGGGGATCGAGACGCCGCAGCTTCGCTTGGCGTCGATCGAGGCGCGGGCAAACACGCCGACCTTGAGCGATGGATTGTTGGTGACGCTGATGCGGACGCGGCCGAGCTGCGTGGTGCGGTCGATTTCGGGCGCGACCAGTCGGACCCGCCCGATCAAATCGGGCGCGTCGTCGCGGCTGATGCGCACCGTCGCGCCGGGGTTGAGCTTGGGCATGTGCACCGCCGGGACCTGGGCGTCGAGCTCGATCTCGTTGTTGACGGCGATGCGGAACATCGGGCCGGCCTGCGGCGAAGCGGGCGCGCCGACGATGGTGCGTACTTCGGTGACGAGGCCTGGCGCAGGCGCCTTCAGCGAGATCGGGCCTTGCGGGCCGGGTCTTTGCGGCTGGCCGGGGATCTGCGGCGGCGCCGTCAGGCGCGCCAGCTCCTGATTGTCGGTGACCATGGCGCCTTCGGTGACGAAGAGGTCGGTGACCCTGGAGCCTTCCTGGTCGGCGACGACCACGGCCTCGCGGCGCGGCACGAAGAAGCCGGTCACCCGCACGAGGTCGGAGAAGCAGGCGTTGGTCGCCTTCGTCACGATGACGAGCGCCTCGCTCGGCGTGTCCTTCGCCTCGGGGCGATGCCGATGCTCGAACAGATAATAGCCGACGCCGAGCGCAACGACGAACAGCACGGTTCCGGCAGGCTTGAGATATTCGGAGGCGTTCATCGCCGGATTGTCCTGGCCTGGCTCACGGCCATCCGCACGGGGCCTGCTGAGAGCGTTTCCCTGAAATAAAGCGGCGTCCCGCAAGGCTGCGGGACGCGCATTTGAAGCAAGACTTTACACCACATCACGACTTGGCACTTCAAAGGATTTGGCACTTCAAAGGATTACGTCGTGCTCTCACTTCGATGCGGTGGTCTTGTTTTCCATGTTGACGACCTGCACGCGACGATTGACCTCCGCCATCGGCTGGGCCGGGTCCTTCAGCTTGCTCTTGCCGTAGCCGACGGTGACGAGATCGGTCGCGGCGATGCCGTACTTGTCGACGAGGTAGCGCTTGATCGAATCCGCGCGGCGCTCCGACAGGTCCTGATTATAGCCCTCGCCGCCGGCGGCGTCGGTGTGGCCGGCGACCACGAAGGTCGAGCCCTTCAGGTCGGGGCTGGTCAGCGCGCGACCGAGCGCCTGTACCGAGGCAAGCGACTTCGCGCTGATATTGGCGGAGTTGTAGTCGAACGTGATCTCAAGATCGATGTTCGGCTTGTCCTTGGCCACCGAGGCGATTTCTTCACGCTCGGTCGACGAAAGCGAGCGCGTCGAGCGGCCGCGCACGGACTGGATCAGCTTGGTTTCCGCCGCACTGGGTGCAGGATCGGCCTGCGGGGCGATCGAGAGGCCGCGGGTCAACGGCTTCTTCGGCGGCGGCGCCAGCGCGCGTACGATCTCGTCCTCGGTGACGTTCTTGCTGTTGCCGTCGTCGCCCGCGAATGCGAGCGGGGTCGTCAGCGACAGAGCGGCGCCGACCGTGATGATGGACAGGATCGCGGTAAATCCCTTTGCAGCCAATCTCATTGCCAGTCCCTCCTGCGCAGCTGACCCGCGCGGTTCCAAATTCCTGCAATGGCCCCCCCGGGAAAGGCAGCCTGCGGCATCCGTCCGTTAGTCTTCCCTGAGCCGCCGAGGGTTCGAGGCCTCTTCCGCCTCAACTCAAAAAAATACTAGCGTACTCCGTAGCTTGCGAACTCCTGAACAATGTTCGGGTCCATCGCCTTGGCATTGGCGATGTCGAGCGCGCCTTCCTGCGCCGAGCCGTTGCGCTGCTTGGCAATCCCGCGGCCAAAGAGCGAGGAGGTCAGGCGCGGGTTGATCTTCAGGGCCGCGTCGAAATCGGCGATGGCGTTCTTGACCGCTCCCGATTTCAGATTGACGAGTCCCCGGCTGTCCAGCGCATCGACGAAATTCGGCCGCAGCCGCAGCGCCTCGTTGCAATCCTTCAGCGCGCCCTGGAGGTCGCCGACCACAGTGCGGGTCCAGCAGCGGTTGTTCAGCGCCTCGACGTCCTTCGCGTTGATCCGAAGCGTCTCGTCGAAATCCTTGATGGCCAAATTGTAGGCGCCCTTGCTGGCATAGACCTGACCGCGCCGGTACAGCGCATTCACGTCATCAGGATTGGCGGCGATCTTGGCCGTCAGGCCCTTGATGGTCGGATCCTCCGCCAGCGCGGCCGCGCTCGGTCCGCTATCCATGCTCGGTGCGGGGGTGGTCTCGGCCGGTTTCACCGGCGGTGGCGCCGGCGGCAAGGCGGCCTCGACCTGCGGTTTCGGTGAGGGCGCCGGTGCCGGAGCAGGAGGAGCAGGAGCAGGTGCTGGAGCAGGTGCTGGAGCAGGTGCCGCTGCCGTGTCCGCCGGCTTCGGCGGCGGAGGCGGTGCGGGCGGAGCCGGCGGCGGGTTGTTGGCGACGACCGGCGGCGGCGATGGCGGCGGTGCCGTCATCGACGGACGCGATCCGCCGGCGCCCGGAATGAACGAAAAATCCTCGGCGAGCGAAGAGGAGATCCACGGCACCTGTTCGCCGCGCGAGGCGCGGGTGACGCCCATCTTGGTGCGGTTCAGCGTCTCCTCGGCCATCAGGTCGGGGACGCGGATCTCCTTCAGGAGCTCCTGGACGAACAGGCTGTGCTCGCCGCCCGCGTCCGAGACCACGGAGGCCAGTGCCGCCGAGTACATCACCAGCGTACCATTCGGCGCGATGACCGGCGTCAGGCCGGCCGAGAAGCTGCGGAACCGGCGCTCGAAGGGATTGCGCCTGGAGGCGTCGACCAGCGCGATCTTGACGCCCGCGCCGCGGGTATTGAGCTCGCCGAGCACGGTCTCCAGGCTGAAACCGTCGCGGCGGACGTCGGATTCGGTCCAGATCTGCGCGTCGATCGGCAGCATGTAGCTCTGGCGCGCCGACTGGATGCCGAAACCGCTGAAGAAGATCAGCGCCACCGAGCCCGGCTTGATCTTGCCATAGAGCTTGTCGAAGGCGCGGCGCATGCCGTCGCCGGTCAGGTTCTCGCCGATTTCAACGGAAAAGCCGTCGCGCTTGAGCTCGTCGGCGACGTCGCGCGCGTCGTTGAGCGGTTCCTTCAGCGGGGCGTCCGCGTCCGGATATTTGGCGTTGCCGATGACCAACGCATAACGGTCGCCGGCGGCCAGGGATGGCGCAACCGGGACGAGCGAAACGAGCAAGGGCAGAAGAAAAAGGAAGCGAATTTTCATAATCAGCGCGGTCCAGCCAAAAAGGCGCCGTTACCAGCTTGCGCCGCGGCGACCTTAACTTACGCAATGTGCATTATCAAACCGCGGAAGGGGGGCGTCAACCGCTTGGAGATTCGGCATTATCGCGACAATTGACCGCGATGCATGGGCGCGCTGGGACGGGAATGAACGGGTTGTCACGGTTGTGCTCGGTGCCATCTGGTTCGACTCTGCGGCAGGATGTTGGAGCGGCCGCGACAAAGAAGACGTGAGGGGTCTCACATAGCAGGCTGGACGCTGTCGCAGCCCGCCGGTGTTTGACCTTTGCGGCGGACGATGGCTTGGTGCACTTGATCGTCCCCGAAGGTCCAACTCAGAAAAGAAAACCATGGGAAACGCCTACGAAATCTACGCCCTGCGTTATGCGACGATGTCGCCCCGCACCCCCAACATGAATTTCCTGGCGCCCGACCCGCATGACAGCGCGGCGCAGGATCTCGACTATTTCGTCTGGCTGATCCGCGGCGGCGGCCGCGACATCCTGGTGGATACCGGCTTCAATGCCGAGGAAGCGAGTGCGCGGGCGCGCAAGCTGACGCTCAATCCGGTCGATGCGCTGGAGCGCTTTGGCGTCGCGGCGTCGAGCGTTCGCGACATTATCGTGACGCATCTGCATTACGACCACGCCGGTAATCTCGATCGCTTCCCGAACGCGCGCTTCCATCTCCAGGAGCGCGAGATGGCTTACGCGACGGGGCGCTGCATGTGCAACGGACTGCTGCGACATCCGTTCTCGGTCGAGCACGTCACGCAGATGGTGCGTCATGTCTATGGCGAGCGCGTCAATTTCTATTCCGGCGATGGCGAGATCGCGCCCGGCGTCACCGTGCACCGTGTCGGCGGCCATTCCGACGGCTTGCAGGTGGTCAAGGTCGAGACCGCGCGCGGGCCGGTGGTGCTGGCGTCCGATGCCGCGCATTACTACGCCAATCTGCAGCGCAAGAGCCCGTTCCCCATCGTCTACAATATCGGCGACATGGCGCAGGGCTGGGAGACGATCGAACGCCTCGCCGGTCATCCCGACAGATTCATTCCCGGCCATGATCCAATCGTGACGGAGATCTATCCGCGTGCCAGCGACAAGGTCGATGCCTGGGCGCTGCATCTGCCGCCGTCGCGGTCGTTTGCGAAGTAACGCAGTGCCAGGCCCTCATGGTGAGGAGGCGCGCAAGCGCCGTCTCGAACCATGCAGGCCCGGCTGTTGCACCCCGGCCTTCATCCTTCGAGACGCGCGTTCCGCGCTCCTCAGGATGAGGGTCTGGCGCTACGCGAAGGTCCCCTAATACGCCTCTTTCGCGTCGGCCTCTTCGCTGGTCTGGATCAGGTCGAGGCTCTGTTCGATCTTGCCGAGCAGGGCCGAGAGCTGCTTGCGCTCCTGCGCGGAGAGGCAGGCGAGGATCTCGTCTTCCCGCCGCAGCAATTGTGGGAACAGCTCTTCGTACAGCGCGCGACCCTTCTTCGTCAGTTGCAGGCGGAATTCGCGGCGGTCGGCTTCGTTCTCGACCCGCTCGATCAGCTCCTGGTGCAGCAGCGTGGTCACGGCGCGGCTGATGGTGGATTTGTGCGTGCGGGTGCATTGCGCGATGTATTGCGCGCTACAGGCATCGTTGCGGAAGCCGAGGGTTGCGATCACGCGCCAGGCCGGAATGTCGAGGCCGTGACGCTCCTGATATTCGACCGCAAGCGCGGAACTCACCTCCGCCGCAAGCCGGTTGAGGCGGAATGGCACGAACTTGAACAAATCGAGCCGTGACTTTGGCCGCAATGAAGCCTCGTCGGCCTCACGTGCCTTCAGCGCGATGTCGCTGGATGTCCTCGCCAAGGAGAGCGCTCCGAATTCCAGTTGACGGCCGGCCGGCTCCGGTCCAAAATAGTTGCACGTGAGACTATCTAGCAGATCAGTCCTCTCTTGACCAGAGCCGAGGTTAGCGCATGGCGCAGGCCAATACGCAGCAGGCCAAAACCCAGTTCGGCTATCGCCGCCACCCCGACCAGGATCCTCCCGGCCACAGCGCGGCCGAGCATCCCGTGGTGGTCGTCGGCGCGGGGCCGGTGGGGCTGTCGCTCGCGATCGACCTTGCCCAGCGCGGCCAGCGCGTCGTCCTTCTGGATGATGCCGACCGGATCGGCGAAGGCTCGCGCGCGATCTGCTTCTCCAAGCGGTCGCTCGAATATTGGGACCGGCTCGGCGTCGGCGACCGCATGGTCGAGAAGGGCGTGGTGTGGAGCGTCGGCCGAATCTTTCACGGCGAGTCGCAGCTCTACCAGTTCAACCTGCTGCCGGAAGACGGTCATAAGCGGCCGGCCTTCATCAACCTCCAGCAATATTACGCCGAGGCCTATCTGGTCGATCGCATCAGCGATCTGCCTGAGATCGACCTGCGCTGGCGCAACAAGGTGACGGCGCTTGAACAGCGCAACGATTCCGTCGCGCTGACGATCGAGACGCCGGAGGGCGCCTATCGCCTGCACGCGCAATATGTCGTCGCCTGCGACGGCGCGCGCTCGTCGCTGCGGCAGATGGTCGGCGCCGAGTTCGCGGGACAGGTGTTCGAGGACCAGTTTTTGATTGCCGACGTCAAGATGACCGCGGAATTTCCGACCGAGCGCTGGTTCTGGTTCGATCCGCCGTTTCATGCCGGGCGCTCTGCACTGCTGCACCGGCAACCCGACGATGTCTGGCGCATCGATCTCCAGCTCAATCGCTATGCCGATCCCGTCGTCGAGAAGAAGCCGGAGAACGTGCGGCCGCGGATCGCGCGCATGCTCGGCCACGACAAGTTCGAGTTCGAATGGATCTCGCTCTACAAATTCCAGTGCCGGCGGATGGATCGCTTCCTCCACGGCCGGGTGATTTTTGCGGGCGATTCCGCGCATCAGGTCTCGCCCTTCGGCGCGCGCGGCGCCAATTCCGGGCTCGAGGATGCGGAAAATCTGTCCTGGAAGCTCGATCGCGTGCTGCGCGGCACCTCGCCCGCGAGCCTGCTCGAGAGCTACCATGTCGAGCGGAGTCTCGCTGCCGACGAGAACATCCGCGAATCCACCCGCTCGACCGATTTCATGGCGCCGAACTCGCATCAGGAGGCGCGGCTGCGCAAGGCGGTGCTGTCGCTGGCCAAGGAAACCGAGTTCGGCAAGCGGATGGTCAATGGCGGCCGGCTCTCGGTGCCGTGCAGCTACGACTCGCCGCTGTCATCGCCCGATGCGGAGGCGTGGCGCGGCGGACCGTTGCCCGGCTGTTCCATGCTCGACGCGCCCGTTGGCGAGCAGGCCTATCTGACCGATGCATTTCGCCGGGGTGGAACGGACTTCACCTTGCTGTCGTTCAGCAATGGCGCGGCGATCGATGCGCCCGATGGCGTCAAGGATATCCGCATCGGTAGCGAGGGCGGGCTTGCCGATCCCTCGGGCCTTGTCGCAAAGCGCTATGGCGCCGAGCCTGACACAGCCTATCTGCTCAGGCCCGACGGCTATGTTGCGGCCCGCTTCCGCCATCCGACGCGTGCGGCGATCGCGGCCGCGTTGTCGCGGGCCCAAGGCTTGAATTGAGGATTCGCATGCCGCTTTCAACCAGCTCCAACTTCGCGCGGCCCGACGATGCGTTTCGCGCCATCGTCGAGGCGCACCGCGGCTTCACCGACGAGCAGAGCGCCGATTTCGACGCGGCACTGGTCCTGATTCTCGCCAACCATATCGGCGACATCGACGTGTTGCGGGAAGCGATCGTGCTCGCGAAGCGGCGCATGACCGACGGCCAGCAGCAGCAACAGCAGCAGCAACAGCAACAACAATAACCCAAAGACCTGAGGATGAATTGATGGCGAAGAACTTCGCATCCACCGGCGATCTCTCCGAGAAGAAGATCACCTTCTCCGAGATCGGCGCCGATCTCTATGCCTTCACCGCCGAGGGCGATCCAAACACCGCGATCATCGTCGGTGACGACGGCTGCCTGGTGTTCGACGCGCAGTCGACGCCGGCGATGGCCAACAAGGTGATCGAGCGCGTCAAGACGGTCACCGACAAGCCGATCAAATATGTCGTGCTGTCGCACTATCACGCCGTCCGCGTGCTGGGCGCCTCCGCCTACAAGGCGCAGGGCATCGTGGCCTCGCAGGAGACCTATCGCCTCATCGAGGAACGCGGCCAGCAGGATTGGGATTCCGAATATGGGCGCTTTCCCCGATTGTTCCAGGATGCTGCGAGCATTCCCGGCCTGACCTGGCCGACGCTGACCTTCGAAGGCGAGATGTCGATCTATCTCGGCAAGCGCGAAGTGCGCCTGATGCAGCTCGGCGCCGGCCACACCTCCGGCGACATCGTCGCCTGGGTGCCGGATGCCGAAGTCATGTTCTCCGGCGACCTCATCGAATATCACTCGGCCTGCTATTGCGGTGATGCGCATTTGCGCGAATGGCCGCTGACGCTGAACGAGATCCGCAACTTCAATCCCAAGGCGATCGCGCCGGGCCGCGGCGATGCGCTGAAGGGCACAGGCACGGTGCGCGAAGCCATCGCGATGACGCGCGACTTCGTCACGTCGCTCTATGGCGCTGCCGAAATCTCGGTCGCGAAGGGGCGCACGCTGAAGGAATCGATGGCGGCGACGCGCGAAGTCATGGATCCGAAATTCCACAGCTTCGCCATCTACGAGCACTGCCTGCCGTTCAACGTGTCGCGCGCCTATGACGAGGCGTCGGGAATCGACGACCCCGTGATCTGGACCGACAAGCGCGACCAGGAAATGTGGGCCGCCCTGCAAGGAGGAGGATAGTCATGAACGTCAACACCTCGCCTGATCAGATCGTCCGGAGCTCGGCGCAGGTGACGCCGGGCTACATGTCCGGCTTCGGCAATAGTTTTGAGACCGAGGCGCTGCCGGGCGCGCTGCCGATCGGACGCAACTCGCCGCAGCGCTGCGCCTACGGGCTCTACGCCGAGCAGCTTTCCGGCTCGCCATTCACCGCGCCGCGCGGCACCAATGAGCGCTCCTGGCTCTATCGCATCCGTCCCTCGGTGAAGCATTCCGGCCGCTTCGAGAAGGCCGATGCCGGCCTGTGGCGCTCGGCGCCGTGCCATGAATACGATTTGCCGATCGCGCAACTTCGCTGGGACCCGGCGCCGATCCCGAAGGAGGACATGACCTTCCTTCAGGGCGTGCAGACCATGACGACCGCCGGCGACGTCAACACGCAGGCCGGCATGGCCGCGCATGTCTACCTCATCACCAAATCGATGGTGGACCAGCATTTCTACAATGCCGACGGCGAGCTGGTGTTCGTGCTGCAGCAGGGCGTCTTGCGCGTCGTCACCGAGTTCGGCCGCATCGACGCCGAGCCCGGCGAGATCGTGGTGATCCCGCGCGGCGTCAAATTCCGCGTTGAGATTCCGAACGGGCCGGCGCGCGGCTATCTCTGCGAAAACTACGGCGGCGCCTTCACGCTGCCCGAGCGCGGGCCGATCGGCGCCAATTGCCTCGCCAATGCGCGCGATTTCCTCACCCCTGTCGCGCACTACGAGGACAAGGACACGCCGACCGAGCTCTACGTGAAATGGGGCGGCGCGCTGTTCAAGACCACGCTGCCGCATTCGCCGATCGACGTCGTGGCCTGGCACGGCAATTACGCGCCCTACAAATACGATCTGCGCACCTTCTCTCCCGTCGGCGCCATCGGCTTCGACCATCCCGATCCCTCGATCTTCACGGTGCTGACCTCGCCGTCGGAGACGGCGGGCACCGCGAACATCGACTTCGTGATCTTCCCCGAGCGCTGGATGGTGGCCGACAACACCTTCCGCCCGCCCTGGTATCACATGAACATCATGAGCGAGTTCATGGGCCTGATCTACGGCGTCTACGATGCCAAGCCGCAGGGTTTTGTCCCGGGCGGCATCTCGCTCCACAATTGCATGCTGCCGCACGGCCCCGACCGCGACGCCTTCGAGCACGCCAGCAACGGCGAGCTGAAGCCGGTGAAGCTGACCGGCACCATGGCCTTCATGTTCGAGACCCGCTACCCGCAGCGCGTGACGGCGCATGCCGCGAAGTCGTCCACGCTGCAGGATAATTACGCGGACTGCTGGACGGGACTCGAGAAGCGGTTCGATCCGAACAAGCCGTGAGGCCTCTTACCCTCCCCTGGAGGGGGAGGGTCGCTACGCATGCAGCGAAGCGGAATGCGTAGCGGGGTGGGGTGACAGTCTCTCCGCAGGGAACACCGCCCGTGTTGAGAGATCACCCCACCCCGTCTCATATTTCGCTGCGCTCAATATGAGCCGACCCTCCCCCTCCAGGGGAGGGTGACAGAAGTTCAGCACCAGAATTCGTATGGCAGGAAACATGCCCCACCCCAACGACCCCAACCTCCGCTCCTTCATCGACGTCGATCCCGCCTCCGACTTCCCGATCCAGAACCTGCCCTATGGCGTGTTCTCTGCGAATGGGCTGGCGCCACGCGTCGGCGTCGCCATTGGTGATTACATCCTTGATCTCTGGGAGCTCGAGCAGGACGGTCGCCTGGATGTCGGTCAGCCTGGCGTGTTTGCGGCGGGTTGCCTGAATGCGTTCCTGCATTTAGGGCCAAAGGTATGGTCAGCGACTCGCGCACGTATCAGTGAACTCTTGCGGCACGATAATCCGGAACTGCGCGACAATGAAGAATTGCGCAAGCTTGCCCTGGTCCCGATGTCGCGCGCAAAGCTGCATCTGCCGTTCGCGGTTTCCGGCTACACCGACTTCTATTCCTCGAAGGAGCACGCCACCAATGTCGGCGTGATGTTCCGCGGCAAGGACAATGCGTTGCAGCCGAACTGGCTGCACATGCCGATCGCCTATAACGGCCGCGCTTCGACCGTGGTAGTGTCAGGCACGAAGGTGAAGCGTCCGCGCGGGCAACTGAAGCCGCCGAATGTCGAGCTGCCGAGCTTCGGGCCGTGCAAGCGGCTGGATTTCGAGCTGGAGATGGGGGTCGTTGTCGGCCAGTCCTCAGCCATGGGCGGCATGCTGACCGAGCAACAGGCCGAGGAGATGATCTTCGGCTTCGTGCTGCTCAACGACTGGAGCGCGCGCGATATCCAGCAATGGGAATATGTGCCGCTCGGCCCGTTCCTGGCAAAAGCGTTCGCGACTTCGATCAGCCCGTGGGTGGTGACGCGCGAGGCGCTGGAGCCGTTCCGCCTGAAGGGGCCGCAGCAGGAGCCGGTGCCGCTGGATTATCTCAAGCAGGCGAAGCCGCAGAACTATGATCTCGAGCTCGACGTCTCCTTGCGCGCCGCCAGCGCCAATGCGCCCGCCGGCATCAGCCGCACCAATTTCAAATACATGTACTGGTCCTCGGTGCAGCAGCTCATGCACCACGCTTCCAGCGGTTGTGCCATGAATGTCGGCGATCTCCTTGGGTCCGGCACGATCTCCGGCCCGGACAAGAACCAGCGCGGCAGCCTGCTGGAGATCAGCTGGAACGGGACCGAGCCGGTGGAATTGCCCGGCGGCATCAAGCGCTCGTTTTTGGAAGACGGCGACAGCCTCGTGATGCGCGGCTGGTGCCAGGGCGACGGGTATCGGGTTGGTTTTGGTGAGGTTGAAGGGACGATTTTGGCGGCGGGGTGATTGCCGCATACTCGGTCTCGTAGGGTGGGCAAAGGCGCGTCAGCGCCGTGCCCACGATCCCTCTCCGCGATTGCAGCATGGTGGGCACGCTTCGCTTTGCCCACCCTACGAGACCTACCGCTTCTCCGGCGGCACATCGCGCACCCGCGCGCAATGCGCGGCGACGTCCTCCTGGCTGTACTTCAAATGCACCCGCTTGTCGGATGGCACGTGCTTGGCGACGCACACCCCCGTCCGCCATTCCTGCGTCGGCCTGATCGGGCGCGGCGCAAAACCGCCGCCGCAGTTCGGGCAGACGTTGGAGAGTCTCGTCTCGACGCAATCCGCACAGAACGTGCATTCATAGGAGCAGATCCGCGCGTCCGTTGCATCAGGCGGCAGGTCGCGGTCGCAATATTCGCAGTTCGGTCGAAGCTGGAGGGCCATGGCTGAATCTCCGCAGATTGGCTTGATCATCGCAGACGGCGCGTGAAGCGCGAATGGCGTAGTTCCCTCGATTTCAGCCAGCCTTCAAATCCTTCAGCGGCAGCCGCGAGCTCTCCTTGAGCCTGTCGAGCACGATCGAGGAGCGCACATGCGCCACGCTCTGGTGCGGCATCAGCACGTCGTTGACGAGGTTGGAGAGCCCCTTGAGATCGCGCAGCACGGCTTTGAGCACGTAATCGGCGTCGCCCGTCAGCGAATAGGCTTCCTGGATCTCGTCGATGCGGTTGACCAAGGAGCGGAAGCGTTTCGAATTGTCCGGCGAGTGTGTCGCGAGCCCCACCTGGATAAAGGCGATCACACCGAAGCCCAACGCCTCGCTGGAGAGGTCGGCGTGATAGCCCGAGATCACCTTCTCCTCCTCCAGCCGCATCCGCCGCCGCGAGCATTGCGAGGCCGAGAGCCCCGCGAGATCGGCGAGTTCCTGGTTGGTGAGGCGGCCGTCGTCCTGGAGCGCGCCGAGGATCTTGAGGTCGAAGGCGTCTACGGAGATCATGCGTCATTCGTCCATTTCATGCACGGATCGTGCATATCATAGCCAAAATACATCCCGTTTGCACGCTCATTGCGCGGCCGATGAAGGATAGTTCATGGCAGCAGCAATTGGAGAGCACCATGGGTCCGTTTCCGCACGATGCACCGCCGGCCACCATCACCGCCGACAATCCGATGGGTACCGACGGGTTCGAGTTCGTCGAATATGCGCATCCCAATCCGGAAGAGCTGCACGCGCTGTTCAAGCTGATGGGCTATGCGCCCGTCGCTCGCCACAAGAGCAAGAAGATCACGGTCTATCGTCAGGGCGACATCAACTATCTCGTCAACGAGGAGCCCGGCACCCACGGCTTCGACTTCGTCGCCGCGCATGGTCCCTGCGCGCCGTCGATGGCGTTTCGCGTGGTCGATGCGAAGGCGGCCTATGACCGTGCGATCGCGCTAGGCGCTGAGCCTTCCGATGTGTCATCGGAGCAGAAGACGCTCGATGTGCCCGCGATTAGGGGCATCGGCGGCAGCCTGCTCTATTTCGTCGATCGGTACGGCGCCAAGGGCTCGGCTTATGATGCCGAGTTCGAGTGGCTGGGCGCACGCGATCCCAAGCCCGTCGGCGGCGGCCTGTTCTATCTCGATCATCTCACCCACAACGTCCATCGCGGCCGCATGGATGTGTGGACGGGCTTCTACCAAAAGCTGTTCAACTTCCGCCAGATCCGCTTCTTCGACATCGAGGGCCGCGCCTCCGGCCTGTTCTCGCGGGCGCTGACCAGCCCCGACGGGAAGATCCGGATTCCGATCAACGAGGACGCCGGCGATTCCGGCCAGATCGAGGAATATCTGAATATCTATCGCGGCGAGGGCATCCAGCACATCGCCTGCGGTTGCCGCGATATCCACGCCACCATCGAAGGCCTGCGCGAAGCCGGCCTGCCCTTCATGCCGTCGCCGCCCGAGACCTATTTCGAGCGGATCGACGCGCGCCTGCCCAAGCACGGCGAGGACGTCGCGCGGCTCCAGACCAACGGCATCCTGATCGATGGCGAGGGCGTGGTCGATGGCGGCCAGACCAAGGTGCTGCTGCAGATCTTCTCCGCCAACGCGATCGGCCCGATCTTCTTCGAGTTCATCCAGCGCAAGGGCGACGATGGTTTTGGCGAGGGCAACTTCAAGGCCCTGTTCGAGTCGATCGAGGAGGATCAGATCCGGCGCGGGGTGTTGAAGGTGGATAGCGCGGCGTAAGGTTTTAGCCTCACGCACACTGCCGTAGGGTGGGCAAAGCGACTTGTCCGCCGTAGCTCGAAGAGCGAAGGCGGGAGCGTGCCCACGACTTCTTTGTCTCTCACGGAAAGATGGTGGGCACGGCGCTTTGCGCCTTTGCCCACCCTACGAGATCTTTGCCGGGGCTGGATCTTATCGCTTCCACGCAGCCGTCACCGCCCCGATCTCCGCACCCTCGGGCTCCCGCACCGCAGATGGCGTACGCGAGAATCTCGGCGCGGGCCCGGGCTGCTTCACGCCGTGGCGCTCGATGAACACGTTGCGGGCGACCATGTGCGGATGCTCGGTCGCTTCCGACATCGTCAGCACCGGCGCGAAGCAGATGTCGGTGCCCTCCATGATCCTGCACCAGTCCTCGCGGGTCTTGCTCCTGAACACGGCCTGCAATTTCTGCTTCAGCGCGGGCCAGGCCTTGCGATCCATCTGCGCGTCGAAATCGGCATCGGTCAGGCCAGCGTGCTCGCGGAGCAGCGCGTAGAACTGCGGCTCGATCGAGCCGATCGAGACGAAATGGCCGCAGGCGCATTCGTACACGCCATAGAAATGCGCGCCGCCGTCGAGGAAGTTCTGGTCGCGGCCTTCGGTCCAGCGGCCGATTGTGGTCATGTCGAAGAAGAACGACATCAGCGATGCCGCGCCGTCGCACATCGCGGCATCGACGACCTGGCCCTTGTCGGATCTCTGCGCTTCCAAAAGTGCCGCGAGCACGCCGACGACGAGATAGAGCGCGCCGCCGCCGAAATCGCCGACCAAATTGAGCGGCGGCACCGGGGCTTCCTTGGTGCCGATCGCGGCGAGCGCGCCGGTGATCGAGATGTAATTGATGTCGTGGCCGGCGGCGTTGGCCAGCGGGCCTTCCTGGCCCCAGCCGGTCATGCGGCCGTAGACGAGTTTGGGATTGCGCGCGAGCACGACGTCCGGGCCGAGGCCGAGCCGCTCCATCACGCCGGGACGAAAGCCCTCGACCAGCGCGTCGGCGCTGCCAAGCAGGTCGAGCACCTCTGCGATCGCCGCCTTGTCCTTGAGGTCGAGCTCGATCACCTTGCGGCCGCGACCCGCGACCGACTTCATGCTCTTCTTCGCGCCGACCCGGTCGAGCGTGACGACGTCGGCGCCCATGTCAGCCAGCATCATGCAGGCGAATGGGCCGGGTCCGATGCCGGCGAATTCGACGATGCGGAAGCCCGAAAGCGGGCCGGAGGCGCGGACGGAGGAGCCTTCTGATTTTTCCTGGGCTGGTTTATCGAGCACGTTGTTGTTTCCTCGGGTCGCGAGGCGGATTGCCGATAGTCGGCAAGCGCCAGGGACGTTCCTCTGCGGGACGAGTTAATTGGCTGATTAACTTTTCCTGCCTTACACCGGACGAGGCAAGCGCTTTTCATGCATGGGCGCATAATAAAAGCGGCGCGCATTGCTGCGCGCCGCGGAAGATTTGTGTTGAGGCGCTAAGGCGCGACGCGCTGTCGCGCTTTATCGACTCGATCAGCCTGCGGCGGCCACCGCGCGCTGCGCCATCACCTTGACGAGGTTGGCGCGGTATTCCGCCGTGCCGTGGATATCGGCCAGCAATCCGCTCGCCGGAATGCTGACATTGTCGAGCGCCGACGGCGACCAGTTCGCCTTCAGCGCGGCTTCGATCGCTCCCACCCGCATCACGCCGCTCTGCGAGGCGCCGGTGGCGGCAACACGGATCTCGCCCGACTTCGTCTGCGCGACGAACACGGCGGTCAGCGCGAAGCGTGAGGCCGGGTGCCGCATTTTTTCGTAGCCCGCCTTCGCCGGCACCGGGAACGACACCGCGGTGATGATCTCGCCGTCTTCCAGCGCCGTCGTGAACAGGCCCTGGAAGAAGTCCTCGGCCGAGATCGACCGCTTGTTGGTCTTGACGGTGGCGCCGAGCGCGAGCAGCGCGGCCGGATAATCCGCGGCGGGATCGTTGTTGGCGATCGAGCCGCCGATCGTGCCGCGATAACGCACGGCGGGATCGCCGAGCACCGAGGTGAGATAGGCGATCGCGGGGATCGCCTTCTTCACATCGGCATTCTGCATGATGTCGAAATAGGTCGTGCCGGCCTTGATGGTCAGCACGTCGCCCGAGAGCTCGACGCCCTGCAGCTCCTTGATCTTGCCGAGGTCGATCACGTCTGACGGTGCGGCGAGGCGCTGCTTCATGACCGGCAGCAAGGTCTGGCCGCCGGCGAGGAATTTCGCCTCGCTGCTCTTGCCGAACAGGGCGACGGCCTCGTCGACCGAGGAGGGGCGATGATAAGTGGTCTGGTACATCTTGTTGCTCCTCTCAGGCCGCGTGGATCGTGCGCCACACCCGGTCCGGGGTTGCGGGCATTTCCAAATTGTTCTTGCCGATCGCATCCGTGATCGCGTTGATCACGGCCGCAGAGGCGCCGATCGCGCCGGCCTCACCGCAGCCCTTGATGCCCAGGGGATTGCCCGGGCACAGCGTCGTGGTGTGGGAGAGGTTGAACGAGGGCAGGTCGTCGGCGCGCGGCATGGAGTAGTCCATGAACGAGGCCGTGACGGGCTGACCGTTGGCATCGTAGATGGCGTGCTCCAGCAGCGCCTGCCCGATGCCCTGGGCAAGGCCGCCATGGACCTGTCCCTCGACGATCATCGGGTTGATCAGCCGGCCGAAATCGTCGGCCGCGACGAAGTTGACGAAGGAGGTCTTGCCGGTGCCGGGATCGACCTCGAGCTCGCAGATATAGGCGCCGGCCGGGAAGGTGAAGTTGGAGGGGTCGTAGAAGGCGCTTTCCTTCAGGCCCGGCTCCATCCCGTCAGGCAGATTGTGCGCGGTGTAGGCCGCGAGCGCGACCATCGGGAAGGCGATCGCCTTGTCGGTACCGGCCACCTTGAACTCGCCGTTCTCGATGACGATGTCGCCCTCGGACGCTTCGAGCGCATGCGCTGCGATCTTCTTGGCCTTGGATTCCATCTTCTCCATGGCCTTCAGGATCGCGGTGAGACCGACGGCCGCGGAGCGCGAGCCGTAGGTGCCCATGCCGAACTGCACCTTGTCGGTGTCGCCATGGACGATCGAGACCTGGCTGATGGGAACGCCCAAGCGCTCCGCGACGAGCTGGCAGAACGTCGTCTCATGACCCTGGCCGTGGCTGTGCGAGCCCGTCAGGATCTCGATGGTGCCGACCGGGTTGACCCGCACTTCGGCGGATTCCCATAAGCCGACGCCGGCGCCGAGGCTGCCGACGGCCTTCGACGGCGCGATGCCGCAGGCCTCGATGTAGCAGGACACGCCGATGCCGCGCAGCTTGCCGTCCGCCTTCGCCTTGGCCTTGCGGGCTGCGAAGCCGGCATAGTCGATCGCCTTCATCGCCGCGTCGAGCGAGGCGTTAAAGTCACCGGTGTCGTAGGCCATGATGACAGGCGTCTGGTGCGGGAACTGGGTGATGAAGTTGGTCCGGCGCAGCTGAGCCGGATCGACCTTCAATTGCCGCGCGGCCGTCTCCATCAGCCGTTCGATCAAATAGCTCGCCTCGGGGCGGCCCGCGCCGCGATAGGCGTCGACCGGCGTGGTGTTGGTGTAGACCCCGACCACCTCGGCATGGATCGCCGGGATATTGTACTGGCCCGACAGCAGCGTCGCGTAGAGATAGGTCGGCACCGACGAGGAGAACAGCGACATGTAGGCGCCGAAATTGGCGTAGGTCTTCACCTTCAACCCGGTGATCTTGTTGTTGGCATCGAACGCCATCTCGGCATGGGTGACGTGGTCGCGCCCATGCGCATCGGTGAGGAAGGCCTCGGTGCGGTCGCCGGTCCATTTTACCGGGCGGCCGACCTTCTTCGAGGCCCACAGCGCCACCATCTCCTCGGGATAGATGAAGATTTTTGAGCCGAAGCCGCCGCCGACGTCGGGGGCGATCACGCGCAGCTTGTGCTCGGGGGCGATGTTGTAGAACGCCGACAGCACCAGGCGGGCGACGTGCGGGTTCTGCGAGGTCGTATATAAAGTGAAGTGCTCTTCCGCCGCGTCGTAGTCCGCGATCGCCGCGCGCGGCTCCATCGCATTCGGGGCGAGGCGGTTGTTGGTGACGTCGAGCTTGACCACATTGGCGGCCTTGGCGAAGGCGGCATCCGTCGCGCCCTCGTCGCCGATCACCCAGTCATAGACCTGGTTGCCGGGGGCTTCGGGATGAAGCTGAGGCGCGCCGCCCTTGATCGCGGCGTGGATATCGGCGACCGCGGGCAGCTCTTCATAATCCACGACCACGGCTTCGGCGGCGTCGCGGGCCAGGTTCTTGCTGTCGGCGATCACGACTGCGACGGCCTGGCCGACGAAGCGCACGGTTTCCGGCGCCATGGCGGGCCATGCGCCCATCTTCATCGGGCTGCCGTCCTTGGAGGTGATGGCCCAGCCGCAGATGAGATTGCCGACCTTGTCGTCGACGATCTCTTGTCCGGTGAGCACTGCGACCACGCCCGGCATCTTCAGCGCGGCGGACGAATCGATCTTCTTCACCTTGGCGTGCGCATGCGGGCTTCTGATGAAATGGGCATGGGTCATGCCCTGCAATTTGATGTCGTCGACGTAACGGCCCTTGCCGGTAATGAAACGCTTGTCTTCCTTGCGCACGACGCGCGCGCCAATGCCTTCAACACCCATGTCTGGTCCTCCCGACCGGAATTGTCTTGACTGCGCTTTCCCTCGAAAGCAGCAGCGGTGGTTCTTTATTCGAGGCGCGCCGCTTTACTCGGCCGCCTGCGAGACCTTCATGCGCCCGGCTGCATCCAGCACGGCCTTGACGATGTTGTGGTAGCCGGTGCAGCGGCAGATATTGCCTTCGAGCTCGTGGCGGACCGTGGGCTCGTCGAGCTCACCACCATGGCGGTGCACGATGTCGATCGCCGACATGATCATGCCCGGCGTGCAATAGCCGCATTGCAGGCCGTGATTGTCGCGGAAGGCGGCCTGCATCGGGTGCAGCTCGTCGCCCTTGGCGATGCCTTCGATGGTGGTGACGCTGGCGCCGTCGGCCTGGCCCGCCAGCATGGTGCAGGATTTCACCGCCCGGCCGTCCACGTGTACGACGCAAGCGCCGCACTGGCTGGTATCGCAGCCGACATGGGTCCCGGTGAGGTTGAGGTGATCGCGCAGGAGCTGGACCAGCAGCGTGCGGTCCTCGACGTCGACGGCAACGGCCTTGCCGTTCACCGTCAGTTTGACTGTAGACACGGAACATACCTCCCCGGATTGATTTTGATTGTTTCTAATTAGAGACCGCCGCCCCCGGACTTTGCAACTAGGATTTTGGTCACGCCGGTCATGGAAAAGTCATCGATCCTGACGAGCGGGCAATGACTTGGAATGACTTGGGCGGGCCAAGCGGGTCGACCGCCGCAAAATGGTCGGCCCATGTGGGATGCCAGCGGTCATCCCATCCGGTCGGCTTTTGGCCGACAAAGCCTCGGATTGCACCAGCCTGCCGAATTTACCGCCCTTTATCCATTGTGCCCTAGTTTTGCGCATCCGGGTCCGGGGGCGGGGCGCCTCCGGATCACGGCTGAATAGAAAATGGGGGTTGGAATGTCCGGGCGTATCGCGTCGCCGTCGAAGCGTACAATATTTCCGACCCTCCGGTTCCGCGCCAAGATCATCCTCGGCTTCGCCGCAGTGCTGGTGATCTCCGCCGGCAGCATGGCTTTCTCTTATTTCGGCTTCGAGCGGGTCTCGTCCGGGGTCGGGTCCTACCGCAGCAGCGTCACCGAGGCCGATCTCGCCCGCAACATCGACCGCGAGCTGCTCGCCTACCGCTCGGCCGTCAGATATTTCGTCGTCACCGGCAAGGAGGACGACGCCAAGGCGGCGCTGGACGCCGAGACCGGCCTGAAGAACGCCATCGATCAGGCGGTCAAGAGTGCCCAGAAGCTGGCGCGGCAGGAGGCCCTCAACAAGCTCGCCAAGGAATTCTCCAACTTCTCCGCAACCTTCGCAAAGGTCCTCCAGGCCAAGCGCGATAGCGCGCTGCTGGTGCAGAACCAGCTGACGCGCCAAGCCAATCTCCTGAAATACAAGCTCGACGATATCGGCAACAATGCCTCCGATTCCGAGGCGCAGTCGATCGAGTTCGGCACCAAGCAGGTCAACGCCCAGTTCCAGACCGCGAGCGCCGCAGCCACCAATTTCGTGCTGACCTCCGACCAGGCGGTCGCGACCAGCGCGCTGGCGCGGCTGAAATTCGTCGAGAATTCGCTCGGCGCGGTCTATTCCATGGACGACAAGATCGTCGCCGGCCTGAAGGACGCCAAGACCATCCTCGTGGCCTATCGCGAAGCGCTGGAGAAGCTGATCGCGAATGCCAAGATGGTGGATGAGCTCGTCACCGAGATGAGCGGTTCGGCCGGCGCGATCCTGCAAGGCGCCACCGCCATGAAGGCGGACCTCGTCGCCGAACAGCAGCGGCTGGATTCGGAGTCGGAAGCGACCATCGGGCGGACCGAGCAATTGGTGCTGATGCTGGCCGTCGGCGGCACGGTGCTCGGTGCGATCCTCGCCTTCCTGCTCGGCACCGGCATCTCGCGTCCGATGATTGCGATGTGCAAGGCGATGCGCGAGCTCGCATCGGGCAATTTCGACGTCGTGCTGCCGGGTCTCGGCCGCAAGGACGAGATCGGTGAGATGGCCGGCGCGGTCGAGGAATTCAAGGTTCAGGCCGTGGCCAAGGCCGAGCGCGACGCCGCCGCCAGCGAAGCCCAGAACAAGGAACTGGCCACCGCACGCCGTTCCGAGCTGATTCGCTTCGCCGATGACTTTGAAAGCGCGGTCGGTGCCATCGTGTCGAACGTGTCGGCCTCCGCCGTGCAGCTCGAAGCGGCGGCCTCCACGCTGACCCGAACCGCTGAAACCACACAGACCCTGTCGAGCCAGGTCGCCGGCGTGTCCGAGCAGGCCTCGAGCAACATGCAGTCGGTCGCAACCGCCACCGAAGAGCTTTCGGCCTCCGTCGAGGAGATCGGCCGCCAGGTCCGCGATTCCAGCCGCATCGCCGAAGCTGCCGTGGTCCAGGCCAAGGAGACCGACGGCCGGATCGGCAAGCTGTCGCACGCCGCCCAGCAGATCGGCGAAGTGGTCAAGCTGATCACCGCGATCGCCGAGCAGACCAACCTTCTGGCGCTCAACGCCACCATCGAGGCGGCGCGCGCCGGCGACGCCGGCCGCGGCTTCGCCGTGGTCGCCAGCGAAGTGAAATCGCTGGCCAGCCAGACCGCGAAGGCCACCGACGAGATTTCCTCGCACATCGCGGGCATGCAGGGTGCGACGGCCGAGTCGGTCGCCGCGATCAAGGAGATCGGCGCCACCATCGGCAAGATCTCGTCGATCTCGACCTCGATCGCAAGCGCCGTGGAAGAGCAGGGCGCAGCGACGCAGGAAATCGCGCGCAGCGTCCAGACCGTCGCGCAGGGCACCCAGACCGCCGCCACCGACATCGGCCAGGTCAACCGTGGCGCCGCCGAAACCGGCTCGGCCTCGGAGGAGGTCCTGAATTCGGCCCAAACCCTGTCCAGCGAAAGCACCCGCCTGCGCGCCGAGCTCGACCGGTTCATGGGGAATATTCGGGCAGCGTAAGGTCGCCAGGCCGGAAGCCCTCGCTGTCGCGTCACCCTCGGCTGTCGTCCCCGCGAAAGCGGGGCTCCATAACCCCAGGGAGGGGTCATGGAGCGAGCTGGCTTCGCCAACCATCTTCCTGTGGCGATGGGTCCCGGCGTTTCGCGGGGACGACAGGCTCGGCCGCGTCACCTAACCGCAAGTTGCGACGCCATAAATTTACCGCGGCTTATCCTTTGCCCCTTACCGTGCTCACGAGTCAGGAAGCGGGCTGCTTCCGGGCTGCGCCTGGTTTTCCGCGAATGGAATGGGGTGGGGAATGCCCGTCAAGTCGACGCCGAACACATCGAAGCTGCTCACCTTGCGTTTTCGCGCAAAAATCATCCTCGGCTTCGTGGCGGTGCTGGCCATCCTCGCCGTCAGCATGGCCTTCGCCTATTTTGGCTTCGAGCGGATCCAGGCCGCCGTGGCATCCTACCGGGCCAGCGTGTCGGAAGCAGACCTCGCGCGGACCGTCGATCGCGACCTGATCAGCTATCAGGGACTGGCGCGGGCCTATACGCTGACGGGTGCGGCCGATGACGAGACCGCGGCCAAGGGGGCCGAAGAGAATCTGAAGGGCGCGATCGCCAAGTCGATGGCCGCGACCACCGGCGCGGCGCGCCGCGAGCAGGTCGGCAAGCTCGAGACCGAATTCCAGCGATTTACGAAGGTATTCGGTGAGATCATCACGCTGACGCGCGAGAACAACAAGATCGCCGCCGACGAGCTCAACAGCGTCGGCAACAAGATCCGCTTCAAGTTCGACGATCTCGCGGATACGGCCGCGCTGGCAGGCCTGAACTCGGTTCAGACCACCGCCAAGGACGTCACCTCGCAATATCTCGCGGTCTCCACCTCGGTCAGCGCCTTCGTCGCCAAGCCGGAGCCGAAGACCGCCGACGGCGTGATCGCCCGCATCAAATTCCTGGAGACGCTGCTGGTCTCGATCTATGCCAACGACCAGAAGATCACCGACCGCGTCACCGAAATCGGCAATCTGCTGAAGCAGTACCGCACCTCTTTCTCGAAGCTGACCGAGAACGTGAAGATCATCGTCAAGTTGAACGGTGAGATGACCAAGACGGCGACGGGCATTCTCAAGCTCTCGGCTGAGCTGCGGTCCGATCTGACCTCGGATCAGCAGCGCATCGAAGCGAGCGCCAACTCCACCATCACCGAGACCGAACGGCTGATGCTGATGATGGCGCTCGGCGGCCTCGCCATTGGCGCCGTGCTGGCCCTGATGCTCGGCAACGGCATCTCGCGTCCGATGATCGCGATGTGCAAGGCGATGCGCGAGCTTGCGTCCGGCAATTTCGACGTCGTGTTGCCGGGTCTGGGGCGCAAGGACGAGATCGGCGAGATGGCCGGTGCAGTCGAGGAATTCAAGGTTCAGGCTGTCGCGAAAGCCGAGCGCGACGCCGCCGCGAGCGAAGCCCAGAACCGCGAGCAGGCCGCCAGCCGCCGCTCCGAGCTGATTCGCTTTGCCGACGATTTCGAGAGCGCCGTCGGCGCCATCGTCTCCAACGTCTCGGCCTCGGCCGTGCAGCTGGAATCGGCGGCCTCCACCCTGACGCGCACCGCCGAGACCACGCAGAGCCTCTCAAGCCAGGTCGCCGGTGTCTCCGAGCAGGCCTCCAGCAACATGCAGTCGGTTGCAACCGCCACCGAAGAGCTCTCGGCCTCGGTCGAGGAGATCGGCCGCCAGGTGCGCGATTCCAGCCGCATCGCGGAAGCTGCTGTGGTGCAGGCGAAGGAAACCGACAGCCGCATCGGCAAGCTCTCGCACGCTGCCCAGCAGATCGGCGAAGTCGTCAAGCTGATCACGGCGATCGCCGAGCAGACCAATCTTCTTGCGCTCAACGCCACCATCGAGGCGGCACGCGCGGGTGAGGCCGGCCGCGGCTTCGCAGTGGTCGCCAGTGAAGTGAAGTCGCTGGCGAGTCAGACGGCGAAGGCGACCGACGAAATCTCCTCCCACATTACCGGGATGCAGGGCGCGACGGCCGAATCGGTCGCGGCGATCAAGGAGATCGGCGCGACCATCGGCCAGATCTCGTCGATCTCGACGTCGATTGCGAGCGCCGTCGAGCAGCAGGGCGCCGCGACTCAGGAAATCGCGCGCAGCGTCCAGACCGTTGCACAGGGCACCCAGACCGCGGCCACCGACATCGGCCAGGTCAACCGCGGCGCCGCCGAAACCGGCTCGGCCTCGGAAGAGGTGCTGAACTCGGCCAAGACGCTGTCGTCGGAAAGCACCCGCCTCCGCGCCGAGCTCGATCGCTTCATGGGCAATATCCGGGCGGCGTAGGGCTCAGACCGACGAGTCTCACTCCCTCCCGAACGCCCGCCTCAACTCGACCTTCGCGCGCTCCAGCCGCGCGCGTTGTGTCTTGGGCAGGGTCCTGCCGGCGCGGTTGATGTAGAAGGTCAGCATCGAGAGCGCCGAGCGGTAGGCGCCTGACTTGCGGCGCGTGCTGTGCTCGGCCGAGCGCTTCAGCGAGATCGCGATCTTCTTTGCGCTGGTCAGTTTGAACACGCCCCGCTTGAGGTCGAGTGCATCGCTCTCCTTCGTCACGCGCTGCGACCAGCGCTTTGGCGAGGCGCGCCTCGTGCTCTTGCGCGCGGTCGTGCTGCGCCTCGTACTGGTCTTCTGCACGCCCGTCTTTCGAGAATGTGTCGTCTTTCTGACGTGAGCCATGCGCCAACTCCCTGCGGCTCCATCGGAAACGGACGACCCCAAGGGCCGTTCCTGCGGGAACCTGCCATTGCCGCAGGCGTTGTCGCAGGTGGCAGGCGGAATGCCGCACCCCGATGATCGGATCGCCCCAGTCCACACCATGTGAGCCGGGGCCGCTTCCATTGGTTAGACCCAGCAACGCGATGGAATTGCAGCAAAGCCCAGCGCTGAATTACGGACCTGCTGTCTCTGCGGCGGCCGCGGCCGACCGCATCGTCGAGACCAGCATTCCCGCGCGGCTCGACGCGCTGCCGTGGAGCGGCTTTCACACCCGCGTCGTGCTGGCGCTCGGAATCACCTGGATCCTCGACGGGCTCGAGGTGACGCTGGCCGGCGCGCTCTCCGGCGCGCTGAAGCAGAGTCCGTCGCTGCAATTCTCCAATCTCGATCTCGGTATCGCCAATTCCGCCTATCTTGCCGGTGCGGTGCTCGGCGCGCTCGGCTTCGGCTGGCTCACCGATCGCATCGGCCGCAAGAAGCTGTTCTTCATCACACTGGCGCTTTATCTCTCCGCAACCGCCGCGACCGCCTTGTCGTGGAATGTCGCGAGCTACGCGCTGTTTCGCTTTCTCACCGGCGCCGGCATCGGCGGCGAATACACTGCGATCAACTCGACGATCCAGGAACTGGTGCCGGCGCGTTATCGCGGCTGGACCGATCTCGTCATCAACGGCAGTTTCTGGATCGGCGCGGCGATGGGCGCGGTGGCGGCCATCGTGCTGCTCGATCCCGCATTGATCGGTCCTGATCTCGGCTGGCGCCTCGCCTATCTCATCGGCGCGACCCTTGGCCTTGTCGTGCTGCTGATGCGGATGTGGATTCCGGAGAGCCCGCGCTGGCTGATGGTCCACGGCCGGCCCGACCAGGCCCACGCCATCGTGGACGAGATCGAGCGCTCCGTCATCGGGCATGACCAGGATGCGAGCGACGGCCGCTTCGCGAAAATCCGACTGAAGATGCGCGACCACACGCCGATCAGGGAGGTCGTGCACACGTTGTTCTCCGTCTATCGCCAGCGCTCGATGGTTGGCCTCGTGCTGATGGTCGCGCAGGCGTTCTTCTACAATGCGATCTTCTTCACCTTCGCGCTGGTGTTGACCGACTTCTACAGTATCAGCGCCGAACATGTCGGCTGGTATCTCCTGCCGTTCGCCGCGGGCAACTTCCTCGGGCCGCTGCTGCTCGGCCGCCTGTTCGATACGCTCGGCCGCCGCGTCATGATCACGTTCACCTACGGCGTATCGGGCGTGCTGCTGGCGCTCTCGGGCTATCTGTTCTCGATCGGCGCGCTGAGCGCGCAGGGGCAGACCATTGCCTGGATGGTGATCTTCTTCTTTGCCTCGCCCGCCGCGAGCGCGGCTTACCTGACCGTCAGCGAGACGTTCCCTCTGGAAGTGCGCGCGCTGGCGATTGCGGTGTTCTACGCGGTCGGCACCGGCATCGGCGGCGTGATCGGGCCCGCGCTGTTCGGCGCGCTGATCGACACGGGTTCACGCACCAGCGTGTTCGCGGGCTATTTGCTGGGGGCCTTCCTGATGATCGCGGCTGCGTTCGTGGCGTGGCGCTACGCCGTCGCCGCGGAACGAAAATCGCTCGAAGAAATCGCGCGGCCACTTGCCTTTATGGAGTAGACTATGAAATCGGAACTCGCTGAATTGGATCAGAAGCCCGTCATGCTCGACGATGAAGCGCCCGACGCGGTGCCGGTGCCGCATGCACTCGTGCCGCATCTGGGCGAGACTGCGATCCTGCTCGACATCGACGGCACGCTGCTCGACCTGATGCCGACGCCGCGCGAGGTCTGGGTGCCGCCGGGCCTTTCGGAAACGCTGATCCGGCTGACGGAGCGCACCTCCGGCGCGTTGGCGATGGTCAGCGGCCGCTCGCTCAACGACATCGACCTGATCTTCGCACCCGACGTGTTTCGCGCGGTCGCCGGTCACGGCGCGGAAATGCGCCTGTCGGTGGACAATGAAGCGGACGATGTGCATGCGCCGCCGATGGACAAGGAGCTGAAGCGGCGCCTGGCTGCGATTGCAAAACTCAGCCCCGGCATTCTGCTCGAGGACAAGGGCTATTCGCTGGCGCTGCATTATCGCCTCGCGCCACATGCGGAGAAGGCGATCTACGAATCCGTCTCGCTGATCCGCGCCGATCTCCCTAATGCGCCGATCGAGGTGCTGCCCGGCAAGTTCGTTTGCGAGATCAAGCATTCCGGCTTCACCAAGGCGACCGGCGTGCGCGAATTGATGAAGCATGAGCCTTTCAAAGGGCGCCGTCCGATCTTCATCGGCGACGACGTTACCGATGAGACCGTGTTCGCGATCATGCCCGACATGAACGGCCTCTCCTTCTCCGTTGGCCGCCGCGCCATCGGCGTCAACGGCCATTTCGATGAGCCGAAGGATGTCCGTGCGTTCCTCGCGCGTCTGCTCGACGATACAAGGTTGGAATAAGGCACCGACACCTCGGGGCCACATTGTCGCTCGCGTCGTTCGCGTGCGCGCGCAATTCACGCTGGGCAACACAGCCGCGAAAATCGCCTTTGTTGAGTGAAACCGCCGGGTTCCCTCGAGGAAAACTGGTTCCAACGCACGCGCCTGATTTTGGTTTCAATTCGTACAAATGATGATCAGGAACCATATTGATGAACGGCAGTTAAACGGGGTGGAATGAACAGGAGGGGACGACCTGTGAACTTAGTCGTCGTTTCAAATCGAGTTGCGCGCGGCAAACCCAACGAACCCATGACGGGTGGCTTGGCTGCGGCATTGCTTCCCGTGGTGGAACATTCGGGTGCTATCTGGGTGGGTTCGTCAGGCCGCGTGCGTGACGGCCATCAGAAGGAACCGTTCGCCGAGATCGAAGCGCTGGGCTCGGGCGCGATTGCGACGCTGGATCTGCCGGCGGCGCATTACGGCGGCTATTACGAAGGTTTTGCCAATTCGGCCCTGTGGCCGGCGCTACATTCGCGCAGCGATCTGATCCGCGTCTCGCGCGACGACTATGTCAGCTATCGCGAGGTCAACGCCTTCATGGCGCGCGCCTTGATGCGCTTCCGGAAAGCGAAGACGGCTTTCTGGGTGCAGGATTATCATTTCCTCGCGCTCGGCGCGGAGCTGCGCGATCTCGGTGTCGATGATCCGATCGGCTTCTTCCTGCACACGCCGTGGCCGGTCGTCGCGGTGATGCAGGGCGTGCCCAACCATCGCGAGCTGATCACGGCGATGCTGGCCTACGATCTGCTCGGCTTCCAGACCAATGAGGATTGCCAGAATTTTCTCGGCTATGTTGCGGGCGAGCTCGGCCTCGCCGTCGAAGACGGCGTTGCGATCTCGCAGCATGGCCGTACGCGTTGCGAAGTCTTTCCGATCGGCATCGATGCGGAGAAGTTCGCGGCTTACGCTGCGAAGTCGGCCTCGCATCCCGACGTGTCGCGGCTGCGCCGCAGTCTCAACGGCGAGCGGCTCGCGATAGGCGTCGACCGGCTCGACTATTCCAAGGGTCTCGTCAATCGCATCAGCGCGTTCGACCGGCTCTGGACCGAGCATCCGCAGTTCGCGCGCAGCATCTCGCTGCTCCAGATCGCCAACCCCTCGCGCGGCGCGATCGAGGCCTATGGCAATCTCCAGAACGAGGTCGCGCGTCTCGTCACCGACGTCAACGGCCGCCACGGCGAGGTCGACTGGACGCCGATACGCTACCTCAACAAGGGCTTCAGCCAGGCCGTGCTCGCCGGTCTCTACCGCACCGCGCAGATCGGCGTGGTGACGCCGCTGCATGACGGCATGAACCTCGTCGCCAAGGAATATGTCGCTGCGCAGAACCCGGCCGATCCCGGCGTGCTGGTACTGTCGAAGTTCGCCGGCGCCGCCAACGAGCTCGAAACGGCGCTGCTGGTCAATCCGCACGACATCGACGGCATGGCGCGCGCGATCGCGGTCGCGGCCGCAATGCCGCTCGCCGAGCGCAAGATGCGCTGGGACGCGATGATGAAGAAGCTGCGCGGCCACACCATCCAGCAATGGTCCGCCGACTTCGTCGCCGAGCTGGAGAAGTGCCGGACCGAGAAGGTCGTCGTCACACCGCTCGAGACCCAGTCGCCACAGGCACTGCGCTGGCTGAAGTCGGCGATATCAGGTGTGCGGCTGATTTAATTCTCTTCTCCCTCGCCCCGTTCTTACGGGGAGAGGGTCGGGGTGAGGGGCTCTCTCCACGCACGCGATTGTCGACGGACCTGTACCCCCTCACCCGGATCGCGCCGGACGATGCTTCGCATCGCCGGGGACGATCCGACCTCTCCCCGCAAGCGGGGCGAGGTGAAAAACGAGCGCCCTCAATAACAATACGACACGCCATCCAAAATCGCGCATTGCCGCTTGTTCGGCGCGTTGGGATCGTCCAGCGGCACCATGCCCTTGCCCTGGCCGACGAACACGCCGGGTCCGACATGCACCGAGCTCTTGTTGCCGATGATCACGCTCTGATGCGGTGTCGAGCTCGAGCGCGTCCCGTCCGGCCAGATGATGGCATCGCCCGACAGCATCCCGCGTCGCCCGTCGTCGCAGCTCACGTCGACGCCCTGGCGGGTACAGACCTGCGCTAAGGCCGGCCCGGCGAAGGCGGAGCCAAGAGCCGAAATCAGGCCAAAGGCGGCGATGGTCTTGCGGATGGTCATGGCGTCCCCGGTCGTGTTTGGCGGTCTGTTGTGAATCGTCGCGCCAAACCTACCTCAGGTTCAGTCAGCAAGGGGTTCCGAGGCGGCAATCGAAGTCAGATATTCTCTTTTGAATACAATATCTTACGGAAATTTCACCCGATTTCCCCGCGATCTCTTGCAAAATCACCGGCGCCCCTTCAAGAGAGGGCGCTCCGGAGAGATGGCCGAGTGGCTTAAGGCGCACGCTTGGAAAGCGTGTGTGCGGGAAACCGTACCGTGGGTTCGAATCCCACTCTCTCCGCCACCCCACCAAAATCACGTCGTACTTCCACCTGGAGACCGGTCAGAAACACGGCTGTTTTCCTGCCTTTTTGCGGACGGAGAAGTCCCATCACCCATCCAATTAGGTGCTGGAGATAGCTGGAGAACCGAATTTTCTCCGAATCTTAGAACCCGCAAAATTGGTCTAGTACGGGATTTTCCGGAAGATCAGAGGCTCATTAGGGGAGCGGTTTGGATCCCTCTCGCTCAACCAACAAATGGCCATAGCGGAATTTGTGATTCGATACCTGCCGCCCCAGCCACGCATTCCGGCTTCCGAAGAGACTTCCCAAGAGACGCGCGAATGGGCCGGAAATCGCGGGGTTGGCGCAATTGCACTCGTCTCCGGAGCGTGGGTTTGCCGAACTCCACGCGGAAATCGGGAAAAGTCTCCGGCCTTCTCCTTGCCGTTTTGCAGAGACTATCGGCGGAGACAGGTACGATAAGCTCTGCACCCGAGGATGGCAGTTCAAAAATCCTCAAGACGGGGACCGCTTCGAAGGCCTACTGAACTATGTCGAACTCGTCTAGCGTCACACCGTATATCTGTTTGAAAGTATCGTTCGCCCAAGCATCGGCATGCTCCTGGCTATAATTTTCAGAAATCCAGCGGTAGTCGCAAATGAAGGGTCCATCCTTTAGAATCCACTGCCGCGTAAGATCGTAGAGTGTCATCGTTCCATAGAACCGGTTAAACGTCTGCATGACAGCTGTTTCGGATCGGTTGGGCCACTTTCTAGGATAAATTCCGTTTTTATCGCCTCGATCGCTGAAGAGCGAGAGATGTCGCAGCCAGACTTCCCGGACGTCTTTTTCGTCACCGCCGCCGGACATGTATTTTCCTGGCCAGCAGAAGAACTCTGGCGTTTCAAATTTATCGATACAAAAGGCAACGAAGTGTGACACGAAAACACGGATCGGCAGATTCGTGCGATCGAATTCAAACGTCCGATGCTCTTCCATCAGCTTCGCCAGCCCGGGCGCCGTCTCACCCCATTGCACGACCGCTTGAAGACCACTCAAGGGATGATCATATCCCGTTTCCCTGATCAGGTCGTTCGAGATCGCGATATACTCCTCTCTCGAAAAATCTCTGACGGCCGTTTTTAGGTGGGGCAATTCCCTCACCGCCATGCTCAGTCGGGTGAAGCGAATGCCGACGTCTACATCCAGAATGAAGTCTTCGAAGGAGTCGATATCGAGCGGAAGGCCCCGCGTAGGATTGATGGCGAGATCGCATACCAGAAGGAATAATCCGACGATCGGATCGGATATTTGCTCCGGCCATTCGGATCCCGAAAGTTTAAGGAAGGCGTCGAACGCCTCAACATATATGCCGGACAGGTAGCCGATATGCCGCCACTCGCTGCACGGAAGTGAATGCCCCTGAGCGCCATCAAGGAATTGTAGCTGAACGAAGCGGGCCTGGCCTTCATAGATGGCGCGCATCCCAACTGCGGGAAGACGAACCGGGGAGCGCCAGTAATAACCTTCAACTTGCTCGGAGTTAAGTCGCTGAATCTCTGCGTCCCAATCGGTAATTTTGGGTAGCGCCGATAACTCAGGATCAATCACGTCTCCAATCAAGCCGACGAGCTGGCCGTAGACGATAAAATAGGTGTGGCCCACCGATTCAAAGTGATTCTGATCGATCATCCATTTGATAGATGCTCTTGGATCGTACGCATATGATTTATAGTATTCGACGTCCAAGGCATTGTTCACAGCGATATTGGCAGGAGCCAGTCTAGCTTGCGCAGAAACTCCTTCCTTCAATAGAACTTTATCGGTCCAGCCCTTAAGCGGCTTTTTTGGACCAAAGGTCGTCAGGACCTCTCGCAGTTGCTCCATACTGGAATGCGATTGCGCCAGATAGCTCAGGCTGAACAACAATCCGGATGTTGAGCCGACGTGCTGCCACCAGTGTATTGTCTCATGGATGTAGGTTGAGTAAGCCTGAATTGTCTCGGAGGAGATAGGTCCAGTTTCGAATCCTCCGGCTTCGATCGTTTCCATGAGCTCATGGTTGCGGGGACTTAACCGTAGAACGAACCTCATCGTTTCGTACATGCCGTGAGCATTTAGGCATGCTTCGAACGTCGGGATAGTCTCATGCTGATCGTTGATGGAATCGAGCAAGTCGTGCCGCGCGTCGGATGTTTCCTTTGTTTTCTCAGTCATGGGCGTAAACCCTTTCGTTCGTGGGGAGAGCCGATCCTTGCGGCTACGCTTTGCGGCTGCAATTCCAGAGAGCCTGTCGAATTGCTCGTGCGCCATTTACGCACTGGACCAGACCTCGGGGCCGGTGGTCGAACCCCAGAACGCTCCTTTGCCAGCTTTTTCGCTCTTTTCCTTTTGCATGACCGGTTCGTAATCGTATGGTAGGTCGTCATAGCAAACGTAGTTTTCACGCGTGAATAAGTGGAAGTTGCTGCGTATCTCTATAAGCAGACGGCGCAGCGAGATAACGCCTCGGGTTCCTTCGACCAGCCTGCGTATCGCGAGAACTTGGGTCGGGATGTGTCCGTTTATGAGCTTTTCTGCAATCAGCGAATTGGTAAGGCAGCTTCCAGCCGACGCCGGAAACATTGAATGAGTTGGCACTATTTATTCTCGCGCTTACTAAGTTCTGCATTGAGATCCTTAATCGTCCCCTCAATCAAAGAAAGCGCATTTTCGAGCGCTGTCCCGAAGTTTTCCAGATGCCGATCCCATACTCCGAGGATTTCGAGCGGGATCTTTTCGCGCAGCTCCTTTCCCGCCGCGCGTTCCCCTTCCACGTCACCGAGGCGTATTTCCCACTTTTCCTTGAGGAATTCGTGGTTCGCAATCGTTGCCTTAAGAACGTCCAGTGGCAATTCCGAATAGGCGACCCCGTTTATGGTCCCGGGTTCGTCACCCTCGATGATGGACGTGTGCGCTAATGTTAGTGCGGCGAAGCCACTCATCTCGAGCTGCTCGCTGACCTTACCGTCAACGGACTTCTGCCGCTCGGCGTCTTCGTCCAACATGATAATTTGCAGAACGTCGTCCAGCGTCGCCGGCTTCGCCAACCCGGAGTTCGCCATCAGTTTCTGGATATCAGTCAGAATATGTTTTCGGGCGGTCGTGTAGCGTTGGAATGGCGACTCGCGACCATGGCCATCGAGGACGTCGGCGCGCGTGTCCCAAGCAGGAAGATCAACGATTGTCATGTGGGACACATTTTCCAGATAGGGGGATTTAAGAAGGTCGCCCGGATGAATTTCATGTGTCTTGAGGCCTGGACACAACGCGAGTCCCGCGTCGTCATAGGATTGTGCGACCAGATATGAGCAAAAAAAGCCCTTCTCTCTCGCTGGTAGCCATAATCCAGTCCACGCCCCCAATCTGCGTAGCCTCTTGAAGGCCGACATTACCGCGCCCGGCGTCCAGTAATCGAGCTCACGGTATTTCTCAACGGTTATCGATGCCTTGGCAGCAAAGGATTCCGATTGGTCCGTGGTTCTCAATCGATAGACCGCTACGTTCGACTTCGATGCTATGCCGAACCGGAGGTAATTGAAATTGCTCACCCCGTAATCGGCTGCTTCCAGGAAATTCAATTCCCCTTTATAAATCGCCGCGTGACTGAACGGGCTGCCTGTGGCTGTCCGGATGGCTTTTGATTCGCGTCCATCCGGATCGGTGCAAAACAGGATGTCACCGGGTATGAGATTAGCCAGCTTGAATTTGCTTACAGCTTTGTCGTCACCGGTCGACTTTGTCATGTCACGCCTACCCATCAGTTCCGCCGAAATCAGACATCTGCGGCGTCCCAGATTTCATAGATGGTCTTGCGGCGCTCGAAGGCTTCTTTACCGCCTTCCATGATACTGACGATCTTTCCCTGAGACTCCTTGGTATCAATGCTACCCGCAACGACTGAGATGGTCTCTTCGTAGGCACACGCCGCGACGATCTCCGAGTCCCCCAAAACCGGAAAATTAGCGTTGTGCGTTGCGAGAATGAACTGCCGTTCTTTTTTGATCTCACGCACCAGCTTCACGACTTCTTCGTATACTGTCTGACTGTCGAGGTCGTCCTCTGGTTGGTCGATCAGAAGGAGGTCGTTTTCATTCTGCGTGAGCAGAAACAACATCATTGCGGATGCGCGTTGGCCGAGCGAGTGTGATTTCAGAGGCTTGCCGTGATAGGTCACGACAAAACTGTTGGGAACTTGATACGTGAGTAGCTGCGCAAGGTTTTTGCGGAAAGTATCTGCGAACAATTCCGCTTTTGCCTTTGCCGCAGTGGAGGCCTTCTCAAGGTCTCTGTAAATAGCCCCGAAGTCCTTGTACTTATCGGTTATCTCGGCGAATGCTTCTTTCCGAATTGCGGTGCCTTTGAACATCTCGATCATTTCGTCGCGAAATGCGGATTTGTCGCCCTTGAAGTCCGGTTGAACTTGCAACGCAACCTGCGCTGTGTTGATCTTGTTCAGCTCGCGGGAGATTATCTTGTATTCTTCGAGCCATGCGTCGTTCAATTTGGCTATTAGCGTGAGGACGGCGCCACGACGGGATGCTTCTTTCGCGCTTTTCTTCTTGAGATCGGCTATTTGCTTCTTCAGCGTTTTCTGCTGCTCGGTGAGCTTAACGTAGGCGTCCGGCTTAATAGCGGTCACGCCCCCATCCGAGAGCGCCTTCGCAATGGCGCGCTCGGTCTTTGCAAATTCTTCCTTGAGTCCGTCGGCGTTCCTAGTGAAGGTGCTATGTTCGGCTAAGAGGTCTATCTGTGCCTTCTCTACGTTCTTCAGCACGCCCTTGGCATCGCTGACTGTTTTCTTGAGCGCCTTCAGTTTGGCGTCATATTTTGTAAAATACGCGGCGTTCGCCTTGGATTCTGGGATTTCCAGATCTTCCATCGTTTCGTCAGCGTTTGAAATTGCTTCTTCCAGGCCTTCACGCCATTCCTCCGCAACTTCGTTCACGTTGACGCAAAATGCGCCGTCGTTCTTGAATTCGACCTGCTTTTCTAACTTATCTTTGAGACCGTGCTTTTCGAACTGTTCCAAGCGGTAATCGACGTTTGCGAGATCAGCTTCGCGCGTCGCTAAAAGCTCCGCGTCGCTCTGAGCGGTTAGCAGGTCTTCTACTGCACGTTCCAAGGCCTCCCCGATGGATTCAATGGTTTCACGTACGTCTTTCAGAGACGCACCAACCAACTTCTCGACGAGATCTTGGCCAAAACCCTTTCCTGCGGCGGACAAGTCTTTCTGACCGAAATAAAGCGGCCTGCAGATAACCGTCTCACGGACTGCAACGCCGGGACGTAAGACACCGTCTACGTAAACGTCTGGATCATGACCAAGAATGCGACGAACCTCGTACTCCGTTCCGTGCCGGTCGGTCGCCTCGACGATAACCTTACCGCCGCTTTTTAGAACGTGATCAAGCAAATCATTCTTATAGTCGGTATCTGCTGACTCGTCGCCGAACGATATGTCGAGTGCGAACCGTAAGGATTCCAAAACTGACGATTTTCCGCTACCTTGAATGCCGATGAGACAGTTCATCTCCGGTGAGAACGGCACGCGAATGCCATCGAGGAGGCCGCCTTCGAACCGAATAGCGTTGACATGTGAATGAGACGTTTTTGGCCGCTCTGTCGTGACGCGAAATGGGAAGTCAGTAAGTGCAAACTTGACCGCGTCAAAACCGAAATCTCCGATCTTGAGGAAACACTGCTGGCCGCGCCCGATTTCATCGATCTTTTTGGCGTCACAGCCCTCCAGTTCGGCGGGATATTTTTCCCACCATCCCAAGACCTTTTGCCGAGATTTCGGGCCTGCGTCGCGGGTACGCACCTTTTGAAAGCCACGGCAGTACTTCTGAATCAGCGGGTGCTTCGATAATTCACCGAGCCGCCCTCCATCCAGTTCCGCCCACAGGCCGCTATCCGCCTCGACGTGCGCGAACACGATAAAGAAATCGCGGTCAAACGCTTCGAGTTTCTTCAGCGTTTCGATCAGATTGTCATTGGACCGTCCGTTCTCCTGTTCATATTGGGCCTTGGACCGGCCTGAGAACGTGTTACCGAGGAATTGATTGATAAGATCGCCATCCGTTGTCAGCCACTCGTCCGAGAACACGATGAGCGTGTGAACGCCATTTCCGCCGTCTGCAACGGACAATTCGACGCCAGGCAGGAGACCGATGTTTTCCTTCCGACAGCGCCTGCGCAGCGCCTTGAACTCGTTCATGTCGAACTTGTTGTGATTGGTGATGACGCCAAGGCCAATGCCCGCCGTTTGCAGGGCGTCAACATACGCGCTGACGAATGCGTTCTCATCGCCGGTATATTTGAATTCCTTGTCCGCCCTCGTGTGGAGGTGGAAGTCCGCGCGAACCCAGACGCTGCCATACGCAAAAGAAGTTTCGTCCAACGCCATAGTCATTCCTTCGGGAAAATGCGCGCAAAAGTAGCACAAGCAATTCCGAAATACACGAGAGTCCGTGCGGCAGGTTGCATCGCACAACGGCTCCGCCACGTCCTCGGTAACTAGGGGCGGTGAAACGCCCTTTCGGTCGATGGGTGCAGGGAGAGAGAAATCTCCCGCGCGTGGTTCACCGGTAAGACGGGCGACCATGGGGTCTCCGGGAAGCTTGGAGGCTCCGTTGAGCGCAATTGAATGGCGGACGTTCGTCTATGGTCCGTGTAGGTCCGGAGGCGAATTCTCCAGGTCCTGCTTGTGGGTGCCAAGGGGCAAAACGCCCATGGGGGGCTTATTGCGAACCTCCGTCTTGTGCGGGTTTGCCAGCATCGTCCTCAGTGCGCTCGCGCGTGACGATCCGCCCGACGAGCGGGAAGGAATTGAACACCAAGCGCGCGCCTCGCGTGTCCTTGTGGTTCTACGCGGCAGCGAACGAACATTACCCCGCACCATTGAACGTTCCATAACATTCGATGTGCGAATCGGAGCCCTTGGTCTGCATCCGGCCGGGCGACCCCTACCTGTCCCCTCAGGAACAGGTAGGCCTAACGCTGTCGCTGGCGAAGCATAGCTTCTTGCTTGTCCCACTCGGCTGGGATGGACTTCAACAGATGCGCCAGCTCAAGCCCTTCAGGCTGCAGTCCGTTGAGGATGGCTTCGGTGATGGCCGGCGAGAGTAGCGTGAGCCTCAGCACCCGACACAGATAAGACTCGTTGATCTTTTCGGCCTTGGCGAGTTCTCGCACAGAGCTGAACAGGTTTGTTTCGAGCATGCTGCGCCAGCGATGGGCCCGCACTACGGCCTTGATCAGCGTGTTGTCGACCTGGGGCCTCGGCGGTGCCCAAGTCTCGGCATTCGCGGGCGTGACGACGCGTTTGCGACCGCCCTGTCGTCGAAATGAAATTGGGATGCTTACGACCATGGTTCCGCCGTCACGGCTGAGCTTCGGTCGGCCAATGGGTCCCAGGGTGAGGGTGGTCGGTCGGTTCATTCGGCGGCCTGTTGGAAGGGCTGTGGCTGCAATTCAGCGGAGAGCGAGGTTAGTCCCTGGATCTTCAAGGTGATGTCCATCCGATTAGCATGCATATCGATGCGCTCAATGAGCAGCTCGACGATGCGGGCTTGCTCTGCCGGAAACAGCTCGTCCCAGAGCTCGTCAAAGCCGAGCAGCGCGCTTCTCACTTCGGCCTCGCTGACATCAACGGTTTGCTTGCGCAGAGCGCGCCAGGTCTGAACGATGACTTCAGGGGTTTGCAGCAGCAGACGGACCTGATCGATGATGATCCGATCCAACTCGGCCGCCGGTACTAACTTGACGGGGCAGTCTGATCTACCCTGCTTCATCGCGGTTTGACTGATGTAGTAGCGATAGAGGCGACCGGATTTTCGCGTGTGTGTCGGCGACATCGCCGCGCCGTCAGGACCGTAAAGAAGCCCTTTCAAGAGGGCAGGTGTCTGAGCGCGAGCATTGCCGGCGCGCTTACGCGGGCTTTCCTTGAGAATAGTGTGAACCTGATCCCAGAGCTTGCGATCGATGATCGGCTGGTGCTCGCCGGGATATGAGGTGCCTTTGTGAACCGCCTCCCCAAGGTAGACCCGGTTGTTGAGGATCTTGTACAGCACGCCCTTGTCTAACAGATGGCCGTACCGGGTCCGTTCGTTGGCTGCGACAAGCTCGCGAGCCAGCCGGGTTGCGGATTTGAGCTGCACGAACCGCTGAAATATTGCTCTGACCCGTTCGGCGTCGACTTCGTGAACTAGCAGTTTGCGATCGCGGACTTCATAACCGAGTGGTGTCCAACCACCCATCCACTTGCCGCGCTTGCGAGAGGCGGCGACCTTATCCCGGATCCGCTCGCCAATCAGCTCGCGCTCGAACTGGGCGAATGTCACCAGAATGTTCAATGCCATGCGGCCCATGGCATCCTTGGTGTTGAAGGATTGGGTGACGGACACGAACGTCACCCCGTGGCGTTCGAACAGCTCGACCAGGTTGAGGAAGTCGAGCATCGATCGTGAAAGTCGGTCAATCTTGTAGACCACGATGACATCTATCTTGCGGGCTTGGACAGCGGCAAGGAGTCGTTTCAGGGCTGGTCGCTCGAGGGTGCCACCCGAGAAGCCGCCATCATCGTAGCGATCTAAAACTGGGGTCCACCCCTCTGCTCGTTGGCTCAAAATATAAGCTTCACAAGACTCTCTCTGGGCGTCGAGCGAATTGAAGTCCATGTCGAGCCCTTCCTCGCTCGACTTGCGGGTATATACCGCACAGCGGACCTTTCGGACGGAGGCGGGGCTTGAGCCTGATCGCTCAAAGGAGTTCGTGAATGGGCTGGCTCGGCCCTTTGCCGTTTTGTGGGAAGTCATTTACCCACCGAGTTCTTTAGTCCGAAGAAGACCCAGCCATTCCATTTGGTGCCCGTGATCTGGCGGGCGACCGAGGACAGGGACTTGAAGGGGCGGCCGAGATACTCGAAATCATCGTGGCGAACGGTGACGCAGTGTTCCACGCCTTCCCATTCGCGGATCAGCTTCGTCCCGGCGACAGGCCTCAAAAGCGGTCGAGCCTTGCGGTCCGCCGGCTTCTGGTCGGCATACTGCTTGGCCATGGCTTTGAGCCGCTCGGTGGTTTCCCGGGAGAGGCCGCCGTAGGCCAATTCTTGGATCCGGTAGGCCAATCGGCTCTCTAGGAAGCGGCGGTTATAGGCAGGGGACTCGGTATGGAAAAGCTCGCGCCAGCGGGCTTTCAGAACAGGGGCGGAGGCGCCTTTCAGGGCCGCCAACTGCGACAGAACATTTGCTTTCATTAGGCCAATTCCGTGCTGTTTTTCCGGACATGACCCTTCACCACTGGCGCACAGTCGAGCGGATTTTCTTCGTCGCACCGCGATAAATGACTGGACTTCCGTTCCAAAAGACGCTGGAGACCAGCGGCCAAAATGGTGCCGATTTCAACGAGTTTCTCGCCGTCCAAGTTCGAATCGTTCGTGAGAGCGGGTATCATCCCGCGAACGTTCAGCAAGAAGTGGGGTTCAGTCCACGGACGCTACCCCGCAATGTTAGAAGGTTGGTTACCCCATGGCGAGACCTAAGCGCTGGTCGATAAAAGCGCCCGCGGAGAAAGTCGCGCCTGCAGGCACTCCCGGCGCTCTAGCGGAAGCCAAACGAGAGCTCGGTACGTTCGACCATCAACACAAGGCTGACGAAGTTTGTCTTTGCGAAAGCTGCGCGGAACGGCGAATCGTAGAGTTAGCGGTACGCTTCAACAAACTTAGGATCGCTTCTAAGGGAGCCCCTAGAGCGGGGCATGTGACGCGTAACCTGGAGGAAATCTCGATGAGATTTCGGCAGCTTGCGGTCACTCTTAGCTCATTGGACGATTACTCCCGAGATTGGCTTCGTCGGCCAAGAGCGCCAGCCGCAGGCGGCCCCGATCCAAGGCTCCTCTTCAAAACAGCGGGGGCAGCCCAATTGCCACCGCCTTCGCTGATCGCTGATGGTGATGGGGAGATCGTGGCTCAGCTAAGGGCTCTGAGTGAATACGCTCGAATAATGGCTCAAGAGTTTGAGATTTGGAGTCTTTTGAATACCCCGTTCCCTATCAAAGATCGGGGTGGAAACACCAATATGCTCACTCAGTGGTATGGCGTGCCTGCCGAACGCCTCGTGATCGGTGCCTACCACATCTATGATGACTTTCGACCAGGCGAAGCACGAAAGACGGAAGATGGATCATTCCACACTTTCGTGAATCAGGTTTTTGTCTTTGCGACAGGAACTCGCAAAGGGCAGTCTAGTCTCATTGGTCAAATCAAGCGGCTACTCGGTCGCGATGGCGCATTGAAGATACCGAAGTGATTGTTATTCCGCGGTACCATAGGGGACTGTACCCCCGCAAAAGTCTCGGTTCGATATCCTGACATTTCAGCACGCCCGGCTTACCGCGTTCATGCGCGTTGGTCGGTTAACGGTGGCGGCGCGTGTAATTTGCTCACCATGGGATGCAGCCAAGGCAAGCCCGGCCTTAAGCGTGAGGGTGGCTGCCGGCGAGATGGACATCGCCGCAAGTAGACGCGACCTGCTTGGCGCCATCGCACCTGCAGGGTCCGAACGCGACGGCCTGGCTCCGCCGAGCAAGATCGCTGAGGGCATGGGAAGGATCTCGACGCGCAAGCGGTCGGGATTTCTCGCCTATGTCCTCTGCTCTAACCTTCACCACCAAGCATGAACAGTGGGTGCCCAAAAGTTTACGACCGTTGCTCCGGGACCGGTGTGGGTGGTTCGTACGCAGAATCTTGGAATTAAATACAAAAAGCCACCGACCGGTTGGGATCAGCAGTGAAGGATCGAGACTTTCTTCAGAGGGACCTAAAAATAACGTAGCTCGAAACGTTCGCCAGAAAGCAACGCTCGTATGGCGAAGCTGATGCGATCACGCCGAGACGAGATAGGCAAGCGCAACAAAGAGCGGATGGCTCATCCGAAGATTGGACATCGTATCCGGGATGGGATGCAAGCTGCTTTCGGTGAGGCAGCCGAGATTCAAATGCGCGGCTAGCCTGGACGGGAGCACGCCATCAGCGCGACAAGGCTTTTGGTAGAGCTGACAAAAGCTGCGGGCGATCAGTCGTGAGGACGAGAGTGTATTCCCGGAAGGCGTTCGAGGCCCGGACCCATTTGAACTCTCATCCGACGAGGAGTATTCGGCCTGGATGGAAGTGACGCGCCACCGCGACGGCGTTGCGTTCCTGCCACGATTTCGCCTCCGACTCGTCAGCTAATTCCTCAGTGTCGTACAGCGATTCGGGGCATCAGGTGCCTGATTTGAAACTCTGGAATAGGCTGACGCGCCGAGAGCAGCGAATAGTCGTCAAGCTGTTCGGGGGCGGGTCGACGCACAGCGACAGTCCGAACGAAACAGACAACTTAATACAGCTCGGCCTCATCACCGAGGATGGATTGACCTCCGCGGGCGTCGAGGTGTTCATGGCCGCGTTCAAGGCGCAGCTTGAAGCACGCCAGGCAGAATTGATGGCGTAGAGCTGGCCGCGTTGCCGCGAACTGCGGGCCGGGCCGCAGTTGCGCCAAACTTCTATACGCGGCTCGAAAATCTGTTCATCGCGCTCAATGTTTGAATTCTTGGATCAAGGTCCTGCAGATAAATGGTTGTTCTCAAGAATTCGACTTCTGCTGATTGGTGAGCTTCGTCAACATCGATGTACCAAGATCTCGGCCTTCCATCTGCGCCGTCGCTCCATCGGTAGCCTCGCCTTTTCAACGTGTCCTTAAGTTCGAAGGGCGATTGCTCTGCCCATATCCGAATTGTCTTGCGCCGAGCACGTTCGAGGAGAATAGCGAAAGCCGGCCGAACCTGGTTTGGGACGTTTGTGGCCAAGATTTCAATCAAAGCCCGACAATCGTCGATTGCGCGATGGGCTTGGTGAAAGAGGCCTACGCCGGCCAACAAGTAGCCTAGGCGCGATCCGTCAAATCCGTGTTTACGCCAGTCGATTTCCGTTGCAGAGCACGCCCACGGCTTGCGCTCGAACGCCGGCCAATAGCGCTCGGCAAATTTTCGATCAAAGTTTGCATTGTGGGCGACGATGATCAAAGCATCGGAGACAAACGCCGAAACCGCGTCCGGATCGATCCAATGCCCAAGGACCATTTCGTCCGTAATGCCCGTGAGCTCAGTGATCTCGATAGGAATGGGACTCTGAGGCTCGTTGAACGATGAAAATACGTCCGTGATTCGCGCAATTCTGTCATCTGGCAGATAGTCGAATTTCACCATTGCCAGCTCGATGATTTCGTCGTGCGCTGTATTCAGTCCGGTGGTTTCGACATCAAGCAAAATGCCAGTCTTTGTTGCCTGTCCATCGCATGAGGCGAATTCTGTCCGGGGCGTAAGCCGACGAAGGACCCGATAATCCGGGGACTTCGATAACATTTCGGCCATTGCCGTTAGATTGATCTCGTTCGACGTCATAGAATCAACCAAAAATCAGGCGGAAGCGCGCAAACACGATGAATGGTGCCTTTTTTTCCGGCTCGATCCAAGAGCTTGTCGATCAAACCCCCGAAGCCATTCTGGGGCGTCTCGCCAAACAGAATCCCTTTGCATTGGATGCGCTGCAGCGCAACGCGTGGCTGAGCCAAATCGAGCTCGCGCGGGCTCAATTTCGTGGACTCGATGGTTGGATTGCATTTGAGTTTGCAATCCCACGCATGGGCAAGCGTGCCGATGTGGTCGTGACTACGGCGGGAATCGTTTTCGTCATCGAATTTAAGGTCGGCTCGGATCAGTTCGATGCGGCCGCCCTCGATCAAGTTGTCGACTATGCCCTTGACCTCAAGAACTTTCATGCCGGTAGCCATGAGCGGCGAATAGTGCCGATCGTTGTTGCGACGATGGCAGCGAACCCATCCTTCGATCTGGCATGGCAGAGTGACGGAATCTCAAGTCCGGTCAAATCGAATGGGGGCAATCTGCGGGAAATTCTCGGGCGTATCGTGCGTGAGATACCAGAGCAGGCCGAACTTGACGGCGCCCAGTGGTCGCGGAGTGGTTACAAGCCGACTCCCACAATCATTGAAGCCGCGCAGGCGCTGTACCAGGGGCATCGGGTCGAAGACATCACACGCTCCGATGCCGGAGCCAAGAATCTAAGCCAAACGGCGGCCTGCCTTGCTGACATCATCGAGGATGCCAAGGCCCATCGGCGCAAGGCGATCTGCTTTGTAACGGGAGTGCCAGGTGCCGGAAAGACGTTGGCTGGCCTCAATCTCGTGACGCTTCGGACTAAGGCCCACGAGGAAGAGCATGCTGTCTTCCTGTCCGGCAATGGCCCCTTGGTGGAGGTGCTGCGCGAGGCACTGGCGCGGGACGAACACGCGCAATTAAAGGAACGCGGCGAGAAGAGTAGAAAGTCTGACGCGCTCCGGAAAGTCAAAAGCTTCGTTCAGAACATCATGCATTTCCGAGACAGTAACCTCGTCACCTCTGAGCCACCGATCGAGCGGGTCGCGGTGTTCGACGAGGCGCAGCGCGCATGGGACGCCAAGCACCTGGCAAACTTCATGAGTCAGAAGAAGGGGCAGACAAACTTCCAGATGTCTGAGCCTGAGTTTCTGATAAGCGTTATGGACAGGCATGACGGCTGGTGCACGATCATTTGCCTCATAGGCGGAGGGCAGGAGATCAACGCGGGTGAAGCGGGCTTGACCGAATGGTTTTCCGCGCTCAAGCGAAGCTTCCGAAATTGGAAAGTCTATACGTCGGAACAACTGGCCCATCGCGACTACCATTGGGGACAAGACTTGCCGGCCTTTCTCGAAGGGCTCGAGAGCCAATCTCTGCCGGCGCTTCATTTGGCGGTCTCTGTTCGATCGTTCCGTGCAGAGAAGCTCTCGGAATTTATAGGCGCGCTGGTCGCAGGTGAGGCCAAAGAGGCTAAAGAGCTATATCAGGCTATCAAGGAGACGTATCCGATCGTTCTGACGCGGGAGCTAGGTCACGCGCGGCAGTGGCTCCGTGATCGCGGACGGGGTTCGGAACGAATTGGTTTAGTGGCCTCGTCGGGCGCATCGCGCCTGAAGCCAGACGGGATCAACGTTCACGAAAAGATCGAAGCGACGACTTGGTTCTTGAATGGGAAAGATGATGTTCGCTCGTCCTACTATATGGAAGATCCTGCAACCGAATTCGATATTCAGGGCCTGGAACTCGATTGGGTAGGGGTCTGCTGGGACGCTGATTTTCGGTCGGTCGGCGGGAGGTGGCAGTTCTATCGGTTTGCCGGCACGCGATGGCAGAACGTCAATGATGACAACCGCAAGGTCTACCTGACCAACGCCTACCGTGTGTTGCTGACGCGCGCGCGACAGGGGATGGTTATTTATATTCCGAGGGGTGACTCGATCGACGCGACCCGTCCTCCAGCCTTCTACGATGAAACGGCGGCATTCTTAGCGGAGTGTGGGTTGCCGCTGCTTGATCGAAGAACCTGAGCCTGGCGAAGGTCGGTCACTCGCTGACTTCTGCCATGACATCTCATATTCGAATGACGTCAGATGTTCGGGAAGAAAGCGGACGTGTCGTCGACCCGGTTTCGCGGTCCATTAGCGAACGACCCGTCGCGGACATTGGCAATGCGTTCAGTCGATTCTATCCAAAACGACGCACCAGGTAATCAGGCCGTTATTTTCGCTGAGACGCGAGCGAACTGCCCATCTCAATCTTAGGACATCTCGCGGCGCAACCTAAACCTCAGAGCAGCGAGCGATCTCGCGGCAAGCTGGTGCGGCGTCATGGGTCGGCGCTATGCAATCATGAAACCAGTCACGCCACTTCATGGACGTTATTGATCAATGCGCGATCGCGGGCGTACCCGGCGTTGGTCGGATCACGGGTGGCGCTGCCGATTTGGGCGGTGAGGACGGTTGCCGTGGTAACAGGGATATGGGCGCAGGTGCTACAGGGCCCGGCTTCACTGGAGCGACCAGCGCACGGGGCGTAACGCTTAGTACGCGAGCGGGAGTGGGCTGCGCAATGCTCGCGGTGGCCTCATGGGCGCTCGACTTGCGCAGCCGAATCTCAATTCGGCGCCGTTCCGGGATATTCGCTGGTATCCCCTCGATCGCGAGCGTCTCATCGGTATTCACGAGCTGCGCGCCCGAAAGTGGAATGATCTTGTAGTTCGCAAGCTGCGTGTTCTGCTTCAGGACGCTCACGACCGACACCGCACGAGCTAATCCCAAGCCGGCGTTGTCGGCCGGAACGAGCTTTCCGACCTCCGTCTTGCCTTTGAGGACCGGTAGCAGATCTCGGTCCAGGTTGGACTGGTGCACGCCGAGAGGCTGCTCATCGGTGTGACCGACCACCTCGACGACATCCACATCATATTGTTTGATGTATTCGAGGACTTTGGTCGGGATTTTTGTCAGAAGGCTGTCACGGAAAGGTGCGGAAAGCTCGGCGCTCCCGCTCTTGAAAAAATTGCCGTTAGCCTCGCTGAGGCTGATGATCGGCGGCCACAAATGGCCGGGCGTGCCTCCGGCCGGCGCGGTACGGCTAAGCGCATCGATGATGGACTGTGTTGATACAGGTGGCTCGCCCGGTTTTGCCAGCGCACGGTTGATCGCCGCCATGGCGTTTGCGTCCTTGACTGCCTTGTCGATGTCGATGCCATTGGCATCCAACGTCTTGACTTGTGCAATCCGGTCACGAAGCTCCTTGAGAGTTATGCCGGACTTTTGGAGCTCGTCGGCGGTTGCGCGGCCTTCCACCAGTTCCCGCCAGTATTGATCAATTGCCTGAGGATCGCTGCTGCCCGCGATAGTCTTGAGCTTTTCGACGAGGGCCTCATTTTTGCTGAGCGCCTTGACGAGGTCTTGGCTGCGTCGATTATCGGCAAGCAACGTCTCGACGCGTTTTTCCGATGCGGCGCGCTTCTCTTGCTCCTTCAGGATAAAGGTAGCCATGGCGATGAGCAGGCAGAACACCAGGAGTAGCATGATCTCCGCCATCGTTAGGCCGAGTACCAGGCCCTGCCGGTACGAGGAGCCCTGCCTGGTGATCTGGCCGTTCACGACTGACATGATTGCCGCCTAGGTGTTGTGTCCGCGGCCGGCCCAAGGGCCGGTGGCATACCGTTGCGCATTCTCCGCGCGGATCTCGTTCATCAGGTCGTTTAGCGCTGTTGCAAGAACCTGCGTTTGCCGCAGGTTCTCGTCCATTGCCTTCGCCTGTGTCTCGGCGCTCTTGTTGAATGAATTTACGGCCCGCGAAAGGCCCTGGATCATCGGCGCGAGCTTGATTTCGATAATCTGCTCCGGCGTCTGCAGCGACGTCAACTTGCCCACGACGGTGTCGATCGCCTTGATCATGGCTGCCGTGCTTCTCGTCAGCCGGTCTCCTTGCTCCACCAGCTGCTTAGACATGGCCTCGAATGTCCTTGTCGCCTGGCTGTTCATCATATTGAGGGCTTCGCCCGAACGCTTGGACGCATCCTCAAGAGGCTGGCGCGCGGTGACCGCGAAATCCTTGATCTCGCCTGCCAGTTCCTTGCGGGTCTCGCCGAGGGTCTCCTTCAGCTCATCAAGCGCATCGCCCAAGGACTGCTGGGTCATCCTGCGGAAGGAACTGAACTCAAGGATAGTGCTCTCCAGCTCGACTTTCACCTTACGAGAAGCCTCGGCAAGCTCCAGGCGCGCAGTCGCTTCAACCTCGATGGGATCGCGGCGCATCTGGTTAAAGAAGATGCGGAGCGCGACGCCGGCAATCGTCGAGGCGATGGCGATGCCAAAATTCCTGACGATCTGCTCGGACCCGCCTTCGGGTGAGAACTGATAGAGCGACACGCCGAGGCTGGTCAGCGTGAACAGAAAGCCCATGTAGTACAGATTATCGCCGGACTGATCGTCCCGTAGGCGAAACAGCCGCGCAAAACCGAGGAGGAGCGCGTACCCGATCATGATCAGGACGGGCACTGCCGTCACCAAAACAGGTGCGAAATCGTGCGCCTTCGAAAGGACGATGTATCCGCTGCCGGCCAGCACGACGGCGAAGAACAGCAACCCGCTCAAAAAGCCTGGCGGCAAGAGCTTATCTTTATTGTCGGCCGCCATCGGTCATGCTCCCTGCAGGCGCTTGAGGCTGCCGATCAGGCCGCGATTGTCAGAGATCCATTCTCGCCAGAAACCCATCAATTGGCTGTCATCCACAACCGGCTTGCCGTTCACCTGGCGGCTGACCAGCCGTACGAAAACCGTCGCATCATGGAGTTCGGTCCGATACTTCAGATACGCAGGGGATTGCCTGAAGCGTTGATAGGACAGGTCGCCGGATCGGGGATATTGGCTGTAGTCCTTCGTGGACTCGATCATGTCAGAGATGACGTAGAGCGTCTTTTTGATGTTTTGCCTGGCGCTCCCGGAAAACTCGCTGATCGCGATGTCCTGGATCGCGCCCATGACCGGCGAGGCGGTGGCCCGGGCCGGCGTGACACTCTTATCGATGGCCTCCAATGCCGGCTTGCGGAAACTCTCGATCCAGCGCAAGCGAGCAGCCTCGATATTGTTGGTCCACTCGCTAAGGCCCGTCCCGTTGCCGGGATTACATTTGGCGAACAGCGAGCGGCTGCGCAGGCCGGCGACATCGAGCACTCGGATGTCGAGCTTGTGGTAGGGCGGCAGCGTGGTGACGATCTCCTCCAGGAGCCCGAGGACCTCTCGCCGAGTGGCATCAGGTAAATCATCCGACGTATCGATCAATACGACGGTAACACCTCGGGCACCGTCAAGCGGACACAGGGTCTCTTCAGCCACGGTCGGGGGCCGCTCGGTGAAGAACGCGAAATATATCAATGCTGCGCCACAGGAGACCGCAACCAGGAAAAGAACGATGCCGAGGTATCCTGCCCAGCCGATGCCGGGGGAACTCCGTCGCCGGGGTCTGGGCCTAGCCACTCTTGCGGTCCTTCTCCGGAAAGAACTGGTCGATCTCGCGGTATGACCGCATCGCCCGCTCGAAGGCTTCGTTGATGGCTTTGATCTGGTCCTTCAATAAGCCTTGGGTCTCGTCGATCATCTGGCGCAGCCGATCGCGGGCAGTCGAGTCGGGTTCGGCATTGGCATACACGATGCGTTCGAGGACAAACGGCCTGGCGAAGGAGGCGGGCGGTGGGGTTGATCGTGCCTTGCGGTTCGCCTCGCGGTATAGGCCGAGCAGTGTGCGGCCGGCCGTCTCAATCTGGTTCTGCTGCTGGACGAAGCGCTGATTGAGCCGGCCGCGGCCCTGGAGGATCGAATCGTATTCGGCTCGCCGCTTGGAAAGATCGGTGGACGCCGCGTTCATAACGTCGGTGGCGTCCTGCCGGATGTCTCTGAGCCGCTCGATCAGGTCGCTTTTGATGTCCGTGAATTGCTTGCTGGCGTCGTTCCAGCGCCGCTCAAGGCCGGCATAGCCGATGTAAGGATCGAAGAACGTGAGCCCGTCCGCCATAGCGACAAGCGAGAAAACCAGGCCGATGCTGATGAACACCCATGAATTGACGTCGGTCAGATCGAAAGGCGCCGTCAGGAGGCGATGCAAAACATCCTGGCCCACATCGCCGCCCAGGCTGGGCTTCATTTCGCGCAGGTGCGCAAGGGTCAGGTTCAGTGCACCCGCGAAAGCCAGATAGCCGACAAAGAAGATCGCGCCGATCAGCTTGAGCAAAAGATTGCGGTGGAAGATCGGCCTGATGAGGACCAAGCCCCACAGGAAGCTCGCAAGGATGTTCAGCGCGGCAAACGTGGCCGCCTGGATCGCCGCGCCGATATAACCGCCCATATTGGCCTTGGCCAAGAAGCCGGCGTTGACCGCGACCTCGATGACAAAGAGGATCGCAAGCAGCCCGACCTTCAGGATGATCTTTCCCGGCGTTGCCAGCCGGGCCGGCCGCTGCAGGCGGTGCCGCTTGCGGAACGCCTCACGTTCCAGCTCGGATTCATGGAGCCGGCGGCGGTGGACGAACAGCTCGTCGCGTCCCATGGTCGCTTCCGCTTCGAAATCTCCAACGGCTTCCGGCGCGGTTTGCTGGATGACCGCAAAGCGCTCCTCGAAGCTGAGCGAGGTCATTCGTTCGTCGTAGGTATGTAGATGGTCTTGGTAGACCGAATGGGAATCTTGCTTGTGGGCCTCGACCCGCTCGATAATCAGATGTTCGACGTCGTCCAGCGTCTGGTCATCGGAACCTGGCCGGTTCTGTGAACCGCGTTCCCGGCCGAGATGTGTGAGCTTTAGCTCGTCCGCGACTCGGTCCACGTTGAGATCAACGAATACGGTCGTGGCCGGACGATAGTCGTGCGGCGCCTTGTTGAGCAGGGCCCACAGCCGCGCGATTGGGGAGAGCCGGGTCTGGGAACGGTCCATCGTGGTTCGCAACTAAAGCTTCGATTTACGGCAGCCGGCAGCCTGGGCTTCCGCCTCCGTGCAGAACCAGCGTCGCGACGAACTCGGCTGCATGCTCAGTCGGTCGTAAAAGCGACCGCCCGGCGCGTGATATATGCATTGCGGCGTACTGCTCAAATTACCTTTGATCAAACAATTGCCAGTCGGCGGTGCCGCATTTGTTGACGTATTTGAGACCAGGGCTCGCTGCGCTGTGGATGGGACGGAGAGTGCGCCCAGGATCTCCGTCGAATTGCTGCGATGGCGCCAATCCCACGGGGCTATAAACGCTCCACCCCAAAGTCCGCGCTGATGTTCGCGCGCCAAATCTTCGTCGGGGACGTATTCCGTGGAATATTTGCGAAACGCCAAAGCCCAGCCGTTCTGGACGAGCCACCGCGATACGTTCTCGCCACCGACCCCGCATGAACCCACCGATCGCCTGTAGATGTCCGTACCCGTCAACTCGCAGGACCACTCCCGGTCTTTACTGAAGGACCGCAGCCGCTCCCGCGCTTCGATGCCGCACGTCCATGTCTTGCCCGCAGCATCAAGGCAGACCTGATCAGTCTCGGGGGCGTCGACACCGTTGAACCGGATCTTGGTCTGGCCGATGTAGACAGTGTCCGCATCAACGATTTGCGGCACGCCGCGCACCTGCCCGGCGTCTGCGGCGTGCATGCTGATGAATAGGGCCGCGACAGCCAGCCAACGCTGCAAAGATCCCCCCCTTTTTGCAACAATCTTTGGTAGTTAACAGTCTATTACACTTTTTAGGCGAATGGCGAGGGAAGGACGCTTACCTTGCTGAAATGGTTAATCGGCAGCTTCAACTCGCACCAGGTGGTAAACCTGACACCTGCTATCCCAATTAGCACGAATACTTCAGCTTCGGGCCCATCACTGACATCCGAACCAAACCTCTATACTTTCGGTAATGGTGTCAAAAGCGCGCATCGGCCGCTGGCCGAATTCTTTCATAACGTCTGAATTGCGAATGAAGGGTGGGGTATTGGGTACAGCTCTTCGCTTCGGTAGCGTTTCGATGAGCCGTAAAGGGTGCTTGCCCCAGCAACGTTATAGGAACCTCTGGTTGCGACGACGCTAGCCAAATTTGACACTACCAGTAGTAGCAACGATTGCGGAAACTTGGTACCTTTAAGCGTCTTTACAATTTGACTGTTTGGCGAGGCTTGTTTGCAGCGCGTTACCCTTGGCGGAGAACTTGACTGGAAAAACTACGTAGTTGGGAGGCTGACGCGGATCGACGCTGTGAGCGACGACGAGGCGGCTCGCGTCTCGTGGGAATTTGATTGCCTATCGAGACCTCAGCTAGAATATGCGTCGCGAGATTCTCCAGAAGGTTGGCGGCGGAGTGTCGAAGCCGTTCGCGTAAGATCGACGATCGGAAAATTTCTGAGAGTGTGTGGAGTGCTCCCAGAGATCGGCGACTGGTTCTTGCTCTACTTTGCAGGTCGAAAGTATCCTGAAGGGCTGCCATGTCAGCGCTCACCACTTTTGGTAGGTGGCTTTGACGCAGCATACCCAAACTGGATCTTCTACGGCGAGAAGATTTTGGATGACAGGGGCGACGAACCGCCCCGGCACCCAGTTGGCGCCGCAACGTCTGATCACATTGATTGGGGAAAACGGGTTGCTCTGGCGTCGAACTTTCCCACTTCCTCACAAGTTGATTCCGCTACTCTGACTGGGGTGCTCGGAAAGATAGGTAGAGCAAAGAAGGTGATGGTCCGAGATGTAGGACAGGCCAACTTTTGCTGTCTGAAAGACGCGGAAGACAAGGTAATTCTCTACTATGACGTCGGGTGGCCGCTTGCGTTCAGCCAGAAAACGGAGCCCTCAAGGCCTGTTGTCGACTTTACCCGAGCGCCTGTTGTCCTGTCACACTGGGATTGGGATCATTTTCACTATGCACTTCGACCACAGGGGCGCCATCTAAGAGACAGCATCTGGATCGCACCAATCCAAAAGCTTGGCCCTGGAGCAGCACGGTTTGCCAACGAGTTGAGCAAAAGCGGAAAACTGCTCGGTTGGAAGTCCGGCGTACTCACATCGAACGTTGGGCTCATCGGGCTTTGTACGGCACCATCCGACAGCTCGAACAACTCCGGCCTTGCCATGAGTGTATCGCTCACGTCCGGCCGAACATTCTTGTTGGTCGGCGATGCGGACTACGATTTCCTGCCCATCGCACTCAGGCAACCGGTCGACGGTTTAGCAATTACTCACCATGGCGCTCGCTTCAAAAGCTTGTGGACCTCCATTCCGCGCCCAACACAACCTTATGCGAAGTGCATCGTTTCCTACGGTGACGGCAACTCGTACGGTCATCCGCACGAAGATGCCCTTGAGAAGCATGTATCGGCGGGGTGGAGACAGGTAGTTCCAACAGCAGCTTTCAAAGGAACGCCGCGCGCCGATCGCGAATTTCAATAATCCTCGTCGCCTCGCGTTTCTTCTACGGCTCTGAGCTGCCATCCACGTCCTCCCATAAACCTTCCTGTTGCGGTGGGATCAATCGTCTCCGCCTGAAGCAGCGCGTGATGCGCTTCATCAAACCATGCAGCTGATGGTGAGTATCGGTTCGGTGGGCTTGGGCCTCCGCGTTCGGCGGAAGCCAAACCGGAGCAACGTCACCCGGGCAAGAAAGATCGCTCTCAACCGTAAATTCTTGGAGTGACCAGGTCGCACGAGGGCGCCGTCATCGGCCATCGGCCGAGTTCTTCCATAACTTTGGATATCCGAACAGTGGATTTTGCCTAACGCATCCCGAGCAGCCTCGATTGAATGCGGCTCACTTCAGCGGGTTTCCGCCCCGAGGGAGTGCGACGCCCTGATAGACAAACGCGTTCCAGTAGTAGGGATGAGGGAGCAATGAACGAATCGCTAGCTTGGATTGTCGCAGAGCTGAGGGCAGCGTCGCATTTTCGGAGATCTTCGTGTAGAAGCTTTGCATGAAATGAAACGTGACCTCATCGGACGTTTCCCAGACGCTCATCACTACATTTCGCGCGCCCGCCACAGCGAAAGCTCGGGCAAATCCGAGTACTCCCTCTCCTAGCTTCACATCCCCTAAGCCTGAGCGACAGGCGGAGAGCGTCACGAGTGACGTACCAGAAAGATCGAGTGTCAGTACCTCCTCAGCTAACAGAATGCCACTATCATCCGCATTCGCACCAGCCAACGCGAGAGCCGAACGTCTAAGGGGGGCCGAATGCGTTGCAGTCCAATCTATGACGCGAGCCCGTCGGTCGATATCGTTTTCCTCTTCGATAAAGAAGCCATGAGTAGCGACATGCAGGACTGCAGGGCCTCTGAGCCCTTGAATGTGATCTTTCGTCGCATCGACACCAAGAAGTGGCGATACCTGCAGTATCGCGGCGATGGCCTTGGCCTCTTTTTCGCTACCGGGCAACGACTCGAAGTGCCAACGACCGCTGTGGTGGTCCGGCTCACGCCTCGCCTCAAAGTCGGGGTTTCCAATGACGACGGGAGGCGATCTGGGGGGCGATCCTCGGGAAGCTAAAAGATCGCGTGCATTGTACAAATAAGCGATCTCAAGTTCATCAAGGACGTCGCCTTGATTCTCTAAGGGGAGTCCTTCAAGCGGAATGCCGCCGATCATGCCATCGGGAACAACATAAATCATTGAAAAACCTTGAAGGAAGGGCAGAACCGGATCCAGGATTGCGGCACGTAAACTACGGCCCAGTCTGCTCGAACTCGCGGTATCAAGAGCGCCTTCATCACGCCATTTAGTATGTTCGGCTTGGAGAACCTGCTTATAGGCATCAATCAAATCTTCGATCGGCTTAGCCTGACCAAGATCGAGCAGCTCAAGTATGTTCTTCTTGCCGCCCGCGACGACGAATACTAGGTAGTGCCCTGGGCGCTCTGTAAGCTCATCTAAGTTACGCGTGTAAGCATAGTCGAATTGCAAAATGGGCGTGCTCTCTGCAAGCTCATCCAAACCAAGATGCTTTGGGCGCTGCATACCGGTGCTAACACGCGGGCCGAACCTGTCAGTGCCTATCTTCACATATTCGACCAAGGCCACTTCCCCCAGAGCGCGCCTTAGCGTTAGGAGCGGACTTTCATCGACAGGAGTCGTAGGCTCGGGTGGAAAGCCGCCGCGGCTACGGGCACGTGCAATTATAGATGCCAAGACGACACCTCGTCTGGAACTAAGCAACTCATAGACGGTCGCGAGCCCCTCATCTTCACTTAGACCGAGTAAAGCGGCGCCCAGGAGGCTGTACTCAGTCCGCGTCCAGACCTCGGCCGCATGCAGAAGCGCTTCGGCTTCCGTCAAATGGGGAATTTGCTCGGTGACAATCACATCATCCGTTCTTTGCAGCGAGTTGACAAGGGCCAAAAAATCCGATCGTCGCTCTTGAGTTGCTGCAATAGCAATTAGCGTCGATAGACACTTGGCGACTTCCTCATGACCCTCACCGAACAGGGTCGTGTGCCACGCCAGCGCTTTTTCAAGATGGTGACGAGCTTCAGAGAGGTAGCCGGCGGCCAACCCAATTTGACCCATGTTCAGGAGGTTGGTGTGATAGAGTTCTTCCGCCGTATGGCCGAGCTCAAGGAAAATCTTTGTTGATACGTCGAGAAGGGAGTACGCCGAGCCTAGGGCGCCAACCATATAGTGGAGCCTAGCCACATCCGATAGATGCATGCCGAACTTCCGGCTCCTAAGACCATGACGCCGAACTAGAGGGTCTAGCTCCCGGAGGAGGTCAATGGCGCGATACAACCCTGTAGGCTTCATAGCATGGGAAAAGTCGAGCAGAACGACGACAATCCCTCTCATTGCATCCTCTTGCAAGTTCATCCGATCAGTTGAGAGGGTTTCATCGGTGCAGCCATCGCATATTCTGAGCGCCTCCTCAAAGGCCGTCATCGCCGCCTCAGCTTTTGCCATGCGGCTTCGATTTACGGCCAAGTCGCATAGACTGGCGGCAATCAGCAGGTCGTCATTCTTTACAGTCTTGAGCTGTGCGTAAGATGCTTCTCCGACCCTCTCGGCCTCTCGCAGGCGCCCTTGAATTGAAAGAACTCCAGCAAGGGTGCGCTGTACGTCTGCGTAACCCAATGAGTGCTCGCTCGGGTGGATCGCATCCAACGCGCGCCGGTAATGGGACTGTGCTGCTGTGAAATCGAACTCCTTCTCAGCGGCAAGACCCGCATCGTAAGTGAGTGAGATGCGCCTTTGCTGCATGTTTCGATGGAGTCCGTTCAGTTTCGCTGTAAACGCCTCATTTGGAACGCGTCGAAACAGATGATCTGAAAGTACATCAATCGCATTCCTGAGATTGTTCGCATCTTCTTCTCTGCCCGGAATTGCGAGGCAGACCAAGGAGAGGCGGTGCAGTGCCTCGCAATATTCTCGCGACATAGGTCCGAATTGGCGAAATTCGATGTCGGCATATTCGAGCAGTTCAGTTTCCGCGCGCTCGAAAAGGCCAGCCTCGTAGTAAATGCGAGCCAGCGATGACAGGCCAGCCGCATACCATGGATGAACGTCGCCCAGCCAAGCCTTGGCTTTCGCATTTGAGTTCGTGGCCAGCCGGATCGCCGGCTCGAACTCGCCTGCTTTCCATAGCCGCATGATTCGCCGGCCGTCATCTTCGAGTTCATGCTTTTGTTCTAGGTCCACTGTCGCTCTCTCATATGCAGACCGTACGCGGCCCTCGGATCATCCGTTTGGCCGTAAAGTTGCAGGTTTGCGAGGTCCGGCGCGTAGCCGGGTGAAATCGATCAGATACTTCAGTGTACTCTCCGGGCACGCGGATGGCCGTACACCTTGAACGCAAGCCATGATACATCGCCATGCGCCTTAGCCGCCGCTCTTGCTGAGGCTGCAGCCTCAGCAAGAGGCTTATCGTCAAGCAGTGCGTCGTAGAACGCGCTCGCGAACGCCGCAGCCGGCTTGTCGCGGACGGCCCAACTCGTGCCGACGAACGCTCCCGCGCCGGCTCGTAGAAACACGAGCGGCCATCCACCTAATTGCGTTAAAACAGGGCCGATCCGCCCGGTTTCACAGGCGTTCAAGAACACCAGGGGCCTGCAGGCGCGGAGCTTCGCCTCTGCTTCAACAGTAATCGTGTCAATCTCTATTTGATGAGGAGCTGTTTCTCCCGGACGTGCTTCATCGCCAATAATAAGGCTGGCACCCGCGATAGCTTCGTGGGCGGCCTGGGCGTGACAAGCGATATGAAGGACATCGAAATCTCCGTCCGCCAATGCATCGTATAGATCATCTCGGGTGGAAGGAATTGCATTCGCAGCGATCGTGCGCGCGCGAAGCGACTGCTCGGAAGTGTCTGTGAAATAGGACAATTCGGCGCCGACCGGCGGCAGTGAACCCATCGGATAGGTCGCATTGAAATAGCGCCACTTCTTCATTGGTAGTTTTCGGACCGGCGCTTCGTCCGAAAGCGTCCTTACGAGCTTATATTCGGCCAGAAATTTATCGTCGATCTCACCGCTCTCTGGGTTGTGGAGACGAACCAGTTCCCAAGGGATTACCGATTCCCAAGAAACGATTTGAACTGACTTTATGCGGTCTCGCAATGGCCAGATCGCCTTTGCGACCTCTGGCTCGAACAGCTCACGCGAGAGCTTCGAGCCAAGCGCCCGTGCTTCGCGCTCAAGCTGCTTCAGATCGTCTAGGCTCTTCAGTTCCTGATTGACCCGGTCGTAGATTCTTTCGACGAAGGCGAGGGGCGCGGCAGCCGGACCGCCGCGACGATCGAGTAGAGGTCTCGAATTGAATTTCCGGTAGATCAAATCCAATGCTTCGGAATGGAGCGTGAAGTTATAGGTAACGTTCCCCCCTTCAGCGCGCTGTTCAACGAGCAATGCCAGCTTGTCATCGTCTTCCACGTCGCGGCTGGTCGCGACCGCTGTCGCTTCAAATCGGCTCGGCTTGGCCTCCGATGTAACGACCTCGATTGCCAGACCAATTACGCCAAGATCGCTCCCCGCTTGCCGAAAAATGACTGCCAACCGGCACACGCCGGCCGCTAGTCCTTGAATTCGGAATGAGCCGGTCCGTGAGGGTTGCTGCGATGTGGGTGGATGCAGCGTGACTTCTCGGACTGCCGTGATACTAATCGTCTGACCATCCGCTACCAAAAGAGAGACGACGATCGGTTGATCGGGCTTTGCCTCGGTGTCTAAAGAAGGCCCTTGCGCGGGTGCTGAGGGCGACATTTCAATTCGAAAGGTTACGTCCTGTTCGCGGCCGACTTGAAGCTCATTGTTCGTGTTGGCCGAGAGGGTCACCCTTATGGGATCGCTTGGGTCCGGCGCGTTTGTGGCTCGCGGTTGTGATGTGAATTGATTATCTTGCGGCACTCTGCGCCCTGAGCGGCCGCGCATTGGCCCGAGCTCGAACGCGTTCGGCAGGCTTAGCGGGGTTGATCCCAATCGCCGATATCCCGCCTCGGTCGTTGCCGGCTCTCCAACTCCGATGATCTGGCCTGCAGCATTTAGTTGCACGATGCGCGAGGCGGCGGGTCCGTTCAATCCCTGATGCAGGTCGAATGGTCGGCCACCGCGGGAGCTTGTGCTCGATTTGGTTGCGCGCAAATCCAACGCATCCTCGACGGCCAGCGTCAGCTTGGCCGGCCGCTCCACCGCGTGCTGTCGCAACTCGCCGGCCCTGTAGGCGTAGCGGGATATATCGATGCCACGGAGGCAGACCACTACGACCCAGGCAGCCCTCGTTCGATCAGCGCGCTGAATGACCGATTGCAAAGAGCGGTCACCCGCGACGACCAAGACCGAGCCGTTCAAATAAAGTCCGAACTGGGTTGGCGGCTGTTGCTTCTTGCCGTCTTGGTCCATTTGGCTCATGTGATCGCCTCGAGCACCGCAAAGGAGTCTTGCGCTGTTTCGACGTCTGCTCCGCCGACCGCTACGTGGTAGGCTCCAGAAGCGGTTGGGACGAATTCGGCCTGGACCCAACCGTCTCTCGCGGGCACCATAGCAAGCTCAGCCGATCTCACGGCGTCGCCCGTTCGCCAGAAAACGGCCTTCAAGGCGGCCTCACGCGTAGGCCTGGCACGCAAAACGACAGGTTCTCCCCAAGGATACACATCATCGATTTCGATCGCGACATGTGTACGTGACTTCCTGAACGAGCCGAGATCGAGATCAAGACCAGATAATATTCCTACCAGGTTCGTGATCACGGCTTCTGCGTTCTGCAGAGATCCATGCTTTGTCGCCGCGTACATCGCATTTGGCGTGTCACTCAGCTCGATTGGAATGGCCGAGACTTGTGGAACTGTGCCGTCGCCGGACAGAGCACGGCCCTTGTGCGTCTCGAGCATCTCGACTCTACCACCCGTCAGCCGCGCCGATTGCTTGGTTTGTTGCGCGATTCCGACTACGGGATAGATGCGATAGCTTGAGCGTTCATATTGAGGCAGCCGCCGGTTCGAATTCACCGTCTCCTCGATCTCACGATGAAATCGAAGTGCTGCCTGAGCTCTTGCTGGATCGACGTTGGGGATGCCGGCAGTCTCTCCGACTCGAACCAACGTACCATTTCCTGAATCGTAACACTCATACAGGGGCAGGAGCTGGTAAATCGAGGTGAACTGACGCAATAGGGCTGATAGGTCTAACGGGCCGATCTTGATGCCGTTCGCTAGGCCGTCGAGCGCATTTAAGGAACCCCGGTAGGGTGTTCCGAAGCTGACCAGCGCCCGGGTGTCCGTCCAGCCTTCCAAGCATTCAACAAAATAACGGGCAACAAGCCCACCCATTGAGTGACAGACCAGAAGTAGCTTTGCGTCCGAATTGCCGCTTGATTCGCGCCAGTCGGCCAGCCACTGCTTGGATTTTCGTGCCAGCTTGCGTGCGGCCACCTTGTTGTGGCGCCGCCAGTCATACGGAAATCGAAAGAAATTTCTGCCTTCAGTAACCTCGAAGCCCGCCTTGATGGCGTCGGCGAGTCTGCCATATCCGTCGATCTTCCAAACCCCCGGGAGCAGGTGAAGATCAGGCATCAATGCATCCGCAACGATGCCGTCGTCCAGCTCGTCTATTTCAGGATCGTCATGGGGAAGCGCCAAGGCTCGCTGCATGGTGCCGCCTAAGCTTAGCAGTGCCTTCCCGATCGAGCCGGCGGAGTATCCCCAAACTACCGCGCCATCCTTTCTGAGCACGCTGCCCGTTATTCCGGGCAGGAGTATGATCACGTCCTTCATTGCATATCTAGGCATTTAACCGCCCCCGTGCTCGGTAGCATTCGATAGCGAAAACCAACGCACTCTAGAAACTCGTGGCAACTAGAACGCGCTCCGCGGTGTTCGCGCGAGGGTCGCGATCGAAGGAGGCGCTTGGCCGGCGAGGCCCAAATACTGACAAACGAGTAAGATGTTTTCATACGCGAGCCTCCATATCTGTCGGCTCGCGAATCGTCTGGACAGCCCAGTCATCGGCGCTGCAGGCAAGAATAGGGGATGCCCAGATCGGGGATGCCTCAATGTGCATTGGTTCATAGACGCCGCGGCAAGCCGCCCTGAACGCACTGGAAATGCTACTGGACTGCCGGCCAAATAAGTCGCTGTAGAAATATCTAGCGAAATCGGCCGCGCGCTCATCATCGACGTCCCAGCGGAAGCCGATGACATGCCCTATATCACGCTGGGCAAGGTTGGCGACCGCGTTCGCGGAACTTCCCTGACATGACGAAAGATAGATCAGTCGGGCGCCAGCCCCCGCGGCAGCGTCGGCGAATGTTTCTATAGACATGCCTTCGGCTTCGCCTGGCTTCCGCCCCGGGAGTACGAGCAAGGTCAGTCCATCCCGCCTTGTCAACGAGTGTCCCGCAAAGTGGACCACGTCATACTGGTTCAGATCTAGCTTTTCTCTGAGAAGCTCGCCAGCGCCCCGAGGAGCGGCAAGCGCAGACAGGTCAAGCACCTCCAGACTAAATTTTGTACAGTCCTTGTCCCCCAGTTCTTTCAGGTCGTTGAGCTCCCGATCAATGTTGTCAAGTCGGCGAAACTCAAAATCGGTGAGCATAAAGCCACCGGTCTCCGGGTCGCGCTCCGGAACCCGGGCAATGTCCGAGCCGGTCACGCCAGCTTGGTTTTCACCGACCTGCGAACGAATGAATAGAATCCGGGCTGTACGAAAACTTCCTCGTGGTCTCGTCGATGCATAAAGCTTTGCGACTTTCATCCGTCGCGCAATGGTTGCGTTGACGAGAACAAAGGGGTTCTGAGTGAAATCGTCTTCCGTCCCCTTTGGTTGGGCCCCGGACAGGCGCACAATCGCTTCGAAAGGGGCGCAATACAGAGAGGCGTCGTCGACGCGAAAGCGAAAAGCGAGATTGCGCAAGCCACCGGCTGCCAATTCCAAATGAGAAAAGAGCCCCGGACTAAGAGTCGCCATAATGAGCTCTCGAAAAAGCAGAGCGCCATCGTCATAAATGCGGCGCGCCCACCCAGGAGTGAAGCGCGGAGATGCGTACGCAATTGCGAGCTGGTGCGCGGCGGAAAACATGCGAGTGGATGCCTCCGCCCACTCCGTCATCTCGCCATTTCGCGTGCCGAGGAAACATTTCACCGACGTCCGCTTGACGTCAAATTCGATGACATTCCACGGTTCTTCACCGGATGTAGACTCAGGCAGGAGCATGCCGACGAAGCGTTGCAGCACGCCAGGCCTAAGTCGGAGCTGCGGCAATGCAATCGCGCGATTTTCGGGGGTGCAGTATTCATCTATCGCGAACATCCCCACTTCGCGTGATGTGATGAAAAGAGCCGGCGTGGTCACCCCCGCTGTCCTCAATTCCTGCACGAGCCAGAGCGCCGATTGTTCTTGCCTGTCTGGGGAGCCATGAGAACTGCGCGGCAACTGGGCATCGAGCAGCATTATTGTGCCAGGGGGCGCCTTCCTAATGCGTTCGTTCCTAAAGGCCGTCTCGGCGTCGACCGCTATAAGGTCAATGTCTGCGGCTGGCCCGAGTGCATCCCTGATTGCAAGCTGCAAATACGAATCGGAACAAAGAAGGAAGAATTTGGTCGGCATGATGCAAAACTCCTACTCATGCGTACTACTCCTTGGCGCAGATCCCGGTGTTTCCAGTTCAACTGGATGCAGCTCTATGGCAAAGGCCAGAGTCGATTGGCTTACGTGCTTCGTAAGCTTTCCGTTGTGCCGATTGATCGCGAGCTCCAACGTTCCCAAAGAAAGTGATGCGGCTTCTCGAGCTTGTTGCCCGACAATATGCAATCGGCCTTCGTCTGAGAGAGAGGTCGTCGTCCCGAGATCGTCTGCGCTTGGAACTGATATGTTGATGCTGACTTTGCGATCTGCAAAGTGCTCAACGCGTACCTGCACTCTTGACACGGTCGGGCGTCTGAAAAGCGTGTAACCTAACAAAGACTTGAAGGCGAATCTCAGCTGTTCCGGCCAACCCAGCAAGTAACAAGCCTCAGCCTTGCCGTGCAGTGGGAGCCCGGAGAGTTCGCAAGACTCGAGATCCTCTCGGGGAAAATCGAGGATAGCCTCCCTCAGCACGTCCATGGCATCGAACAGTTGCCTAGGCCGATCTGGCTCCTGCCGGATCGCCAAAGTACTGGCGAGCCGCTCGTATGTTAGGTCCGCCTTTCCGAGTTGGCGAAGCGCTGCGTCAATTTTGTCGGAACCCTCAGACGTGTTGCCCGCCGCTAGTGTCTTTCTGAGCAATGTTTTGGCCACCATGAGCGGCAATCGGACGTGTTGAGCGACTTCGTTCACGGTGTCCTCGAGATAACTCAAGTTGGCGTGCTGAGCTTCTTGGCGGAGATCGGTGAAAAGCCATAGACAATGACCGTAATCGTCATTCAGAGGGCGCAGACTTGCCGATGTTGGGACGCTGACCGCGGCGTCGATGCTTAGCGTCAAAGGAGCTTGCGCAATTGGGGTCGTTGAACTGAGGAGACGGCGATCCGCGTCATGGGTTCCAAAATCTGTAAGGCGCTCGCCCAACAGGGCGCTTGACGGTCTCCCAAAAAGGCCATCTGCCCATCGATTTGTCAGGCGTAAATGTCCGGCGCGATCGACGATAACGACGGCCTGCTCCACCGTGTCGAGCAGGGAAAGTTGTACGGCCTTCGTCCAACGTCGTCGAAGCAGTTCTTCGCATTGCGCCAACAAGTCGTTCAGGGCGACCATGTCGGGTCCCTGAAACGCGTTCTTCATGGACGACTCGATCGACAACATCCATTCGATCTCGTCGCGGCTCGGCTTCGGAGCCTGTTGAACGACCCGGATCGGGAATGCCAGAGCGGAGCGTCGGTCTGGAATGACAGGCTTATAGCCAAACTGAGATCCGGTTTCGATGTCCGGCTCCGCCAACGCTGCATTGTAGCGCAATGCGGCGCCCAGGAGGCCCTCGGTGAGGGGCTGGCTGTAGTTTTGATCGATGTCCGGCGTATTGGTGCGATTACATTGATAAACAATGTGGAAGCGGTCATCCCTTCGATCGACGGAAAAGACGGCGACGTAATCCCATCCAAAGCACTCGGAGATGCCTTGCGCTAGGCACTTCGCCAGCTCATCGTATCGATCAACGTTGGCAAGGCGTTTTTGCAGCGTTCGGACCAATTCTTCGCGCCGACGCGAGAGGTTTGCCTCAGCGACCAGGAGGGCTTTCTCGACGCCCAAATCGCGCATGCGGCTGATTTCAGAGCCGTCGTATTGATGCGGTTGTTGTGAGAGGAGGGTCAAGGATGCGCGTATCTGGTGGCCGCCGCCGGCAATTGGCAGCGTGACATACCCTCGCATCCCGCTCTTAATCAGATTTTCTAGGACGTGATCTCCCTCAATTTCGGGCGACAGATTGATTGCGGTCGCTCGAAGATCGTCGCCCCATGTCCGATCGCTCAAGAGAAAATTGCGGACTTCGCTTCCAAGAGGAAACCAGGCAGTGGTCCATTTCCACTCGGGCTTCGGATGCACCACCAGAGTTTTGTGGTACCTCATATCTTCAGTGTACACTCCGAAGGTGGCGAGATCGTAAGGAACGATCTTTCGAACTGCCTCCATGACCCCGAGTATCAGCTCTTCAGGTTCGTAGTTTGGAAAACTGAGGACTTGCTGCAATTCCGCTCGTACGAGTTCCTCTGCCATTGGCACAATGGTGATGATTGCGCCGGAGGAGGAGTCTGCTGTATCGAACGAAGGGGCAACGGTTAACCGAACTGGTATAGGCAACCCATGCGACGGTACCAGTTCGGCTTTCTCCTTCCGCCCGTCCGGCGATTTGAACCAATTGGAAAAATCTTCCGGGCCGGCGGTCAAGCCGGGATTGGCAAATAACGCGGCGGCTTGGCGTCCCTGTAGTGCGGTTCTAGCTTCACCGATGAGATCCTCGGCGCGCTGGTTCGCAAAAACGATATCGCCTTCCGGATCCAGCCGTAGAATGCCGTCGGGAAGACTATCGAACCTTGCTTCCTCCTCCTGTACGCCGAGAAGGAGCGCGTATGCTCCGGCACGACCAGCTTCGTCAGTCAGTGGTCCCAATTCGCCTCGAAGGTGGATCGACGGCAGATTGCCTCGATGCAGGTCCAAACGCAAACTCTGCCGCTCGTGCGTTGATAGAGCCGCCCGTACATCTGCCGACCGTGGTCCAAACAGCGAAGCGAAATCGCGTCCGACCGCGTCCGGCAGGAGCGCGCGAAGAGCATCATTCGCGTATGAGATGGTGCCGAGACCGTCAATTTCTGCCACGGCGAAGCTGGTGCGGACGAGTGCGGTATCGAGCGCATCGTAGCGGACAGATAGAATTCTGAAGAGCAGATCGTCGTACCGCTTTAGAGTGCTGACGCCCGCAACAGAAAGGTCCTTAGCAAGGGCTTCATCTCGCTTCGCCAAAATTGGCGCGAGTATCTGGACGAGGCCACCAGGCCGCCGCTCGCGTAAGCGTCCGACGAGTCGCCGGATTACCGTTTCTGGGCTTTCTGCTTCGGCCGACTCCATTGTCCGCTTTATGGCGGCCGAAAAGACATGGTCGCTGCTATCAACCATATCGTCCTCGCAAAACGCAAAAGAACAATCGATCGCAAAGGCTCGATGGGATCATTGAAATCCCACCATAAGTTGCAGTCAAGTGAACTGGATCACATCCCGTCGAACGACGGTCTGCTCACAATGATAAACGTCACCGGTGCTGTCGCTTTGAGCGGCGCCGGAAGAGATATTGGTTAGGTCGACAAGCGGCCGCGTTGTTCCATAACAACGCATAGGCGAAGAACCACCCAGCTCGCCTGATCTGCTGGTGCCTTTGGGGTTGGTGACTTCAGAACCGCCTCCACCTGGACCCTACGGGCGCGCGATGAGCACGGGTGACGTCCAGATCGGATCCGAGCCTTGAGATCCATCGAACAGATTGCGTCGAGCGTTGCTGATCGCCGGGCAGACCACCAATTCGCGATAGAATTCCCGAGCGAAGGCAGGGGCTTTCTCATCATCAACGTCCCAATGAAATCGGATAGCCATAGGAATATTGTTGCGAGCAATTCGAGCGCCGCCAGCGCCGCGTTGCTCCGGCAGCAGCTTAAATGTCGCGGCCCACACTGGCTAACTTTGGGCTACTTAAGTCGGCCCCGACACGAGCTGGGGCAATCTGGCAGGCGCGACGTTACCCTCGGGCGTCCAGAGGCGCCATCGCACGTCGACTGCCGCAAATGTGAAACAGTTCACACCTTTATTGCGCCGCCTGCGATAACGATGAGAGACGAAAGTTAACGGCCTTGGTGCCAGAGCGAAATTGCGCAGCAAGGCTTCGGGGGCTGCCGATGGATACAAATATCCCCAGATCAGCAATGCGACCTCAGTCGACGGATCGCTATTTCCAGTTTGCCGCTTGGCTGGGACGCTTCATCGACGCCCGACGCCTCGCGTTTCGCATGCGCGTTTATCGAGTGTCATGCCATTTCCTCTGTCAACTTGATCTACTGAAGTTCGCATTTAGCGTTCTGCGCCGCGTTCGACCGATACTCATCTTCAACAAAACACTTGTCGTTACGCGGGCGCGCGAGGTGCGCGAGGTGCTCGAGCGCTTCGACGACTTCACACTGGGCGAGTCCATCGACCCGGGAATGCCATGGGGCAATTTCCTCATGACCGTCGATTGGCGGCAGCAGCATGCGCAAGAGCGCAAGTGGCTTCAAGACGCCGTCGACAAATCCGATTCCGACAAAATCAGAGCGATCGTTATTGGCGAGTGCCGCGCGCGCATTGGTGCAGCCAATGCCCGGATCGATGTGGTCTCCGAGTTGCTTGAACCCGTCGTGGTCGAGATCGCTCACCAGTATTTCGGTGTTCGTCCTCTAGCGGGAAGCGCGAAAGAAATGGCCCACGCCATGCGTGACCTCGCCGGCATCATCATGGTTAAGCCACCGACGGGATCGGAACCATGGTCCCGCTCACGTGCCAGCATCGCAAAAATTACCGATCTCGTGCTGAATGAGATTTCGAACGCCGTTTCATCTCCGGCTGCTCGCAGGGATACTCTCCTCGTCCGCCTCACCAAAAAAGTACGCACTCCTGGCGCACCGGCTTGGTTCGATGAAGACTGGATTCGGCGTTATCTTACAGGCCTGCTTGCTACCGGGGGAGCGACAATCGTTCGAGCGGCGGCAGGGGCCGTCGATCAGATCTTGGCGCGTCCCGATGCGCTGCAGGACGCTCAGAAAGTAGCGCGCGAGCTCAATGAAGCCATGGAGAGCCGTGATCAGGCCAGGGTGGACGAGCTTCGCTGCAAACTTCGGCACTACGTCTATGAGGCGCTACGCTTTCGGCCGATGTTGCCGCTCTTGCTTCGCGACACACCGCGCGAGACAGTGATTGCCTACGGTACGAAAAACGCTCGTATCGTGCGTGCCGGAACGAGGGTTCTCGCTCCCCCGCTCTCGGCCATGTTCGATGAAGAGGCAGTCCCCGATCCCTCGCAGTTCAACCCATCGCGGCCATTCGATCAGTACCTTCATTTTGGCTTGGGGCCACGGCAGTGCTTTGGGCGATATATTGCCGAAATAGCCCTGCTGGAGGTCTTCAGATCGCTCTTAGTGCTAGATGGTATCTCGAGGGCAACAGACGCGAAGGGTCAGCTCCGCTTTGACGGGCCGGTAGCTGCCAGCCTGGTCGTCACATTCCAAAGCGGGTCCCGGCCCGCATGGTCGGATGGACAGCATCCATGACGAACTACATCACGGTCATCACGCCACTGGAAGGCTGGGATACAGAATCGTGTCGCCAGTATCTCCGCGCCAACGCCGAGCCGGAATCGGACATGCGATGCAGGCCTGAGTTCCGGTTCGATTTCATCCCGAACCTTCACTTTGCCAGCTTCACCCTACTCGAGGCGACGGACGATTTCGGACCAGGCCTTGTCTTCGAAGCGACCTTCGACGGATCGAGAACGGACTTTGTATCAAATCTCCTGCAAGTGGCCGGCGCAGGCATGCAAGAGCTCTATCGGCATTGCCCAGGCTGGCCCGCTTGCGGTCTGGCAACGCCCAAGCTCCTAATGGATTACCTGATCGAGCACGATCAAGGAGCTCACATCTACTTCTCCGGCAGTCCCGGCCGCAGCGTAGCGGAAATCAGGAATGAAGGTGGATTGCATTCGAAGATCGTCAGCTACTTCTCCCGAGGCCAACCTGGCGCGGCCTTCGCTCCACGCCTGGACGGGCTCTTTGTCCAGCTGCGCGGCTTCATAGCCGGGCAGAAAGACAATCGCTGGGCGGAGCAACAGGCACCGGTGCCATGCGAGGTGCGGTTCCGGCGCGCGAGCCTGGTAGCTGTCGTGATTGCCGCTTTGGCCCTGGCTTGCCTGATCGGCGCCATCTGCGATTGGGTCGCCGTCGCATACGGTCACAAGCCTCTTTTGGACTCGCTGAAGTCCACTTTCGAGGAAGTGGGTCGAATTGACGGAAGCTGGGTCAGCCGGATCGCTCCCAATCTCTCGCCGCGATTGTTTCTGCCCATCGGACTGGCTGGTATCTGGCTCGTCCTTCGCATAGTCGAACTTTTTTTCACCAGCTGGAGCAAACATCCGCGCGATCAATTCTTCATCACGCGTGTTCCGCTGCACATCATGATAATTCTGCGCTATGGCGTGTTAGCCGTTTTCATTGGTTCGGTTCTGCTGGCTGTCATTCCGCGTCTGGGAACATTGTGGCTTGCGACCAGCTTATCAACGTGGATCGCGCACTCAATTTCCCTGCTGCTGCTTGTCGTTCTGGTGATCGTGCTGCTCTTTCTGCAATACCTGGCAACCTCCTTAAGGATATTGGTCGAGATAAAGAAACTCGAAGGCCCGCAGGAGAACTTGAGGCGTCTGGGACTCGACCTTGTCCGGTTTGCGATGGTGATCGTCGCATCCTTCGGCGCCCTCATCATCAGCCGTTACTTGCCTGCGTTGATGACCGACCCGACCGCCAACGAGCTCGTCTACCGGTTACTCTTGATCGCCGCCTACGGCTTAATCGGTGCCGTTATCCTGTACGCGCTTTTTGTCCTGCTTCTTTTGGTTGTGCACGCGCGCGAGATTGCAGACAGGCAGCACTTTGACGACCCCGTTGCGCTCGAGGCGAGAATCGCCCAGAACTCCAAGAAATATACGCGGGAGGAAGGCGGCAACAACCGATGCCAAAATCATCTTGCAAGCCTCACGCTCGTCAAGCCTGGCTGGGTTCACGGCATCGCGTTGCGCGCTACGCTGTTCGTCATCAATCTCCTGTCCCGCTTCTGGTTCAATGTCGGCACGCTCGGCGACATCCCGACGATCCTTTCGGCCCGCTGGGTTCTTATTGATGGAGGCCGACGGCTGCTGTTTCTCGACAATTATGGAGGCGCGTGGGACAGCTACCTGAACGAGTTCATCGACATGGCAGCGGTCAAGGGGCTGAACGCCATCTGGACGAATACCTTCGTTGAAACCGCCCCCGGCGAGCGGTGGAGCTTTCCCGAGACGCGATTCTACTTCTGGCAAGGGGCACAAGCTGAGCGGCCATTCAAAGCTTACGTGCGCGAGAGCCAAATCGAGACCATCGTTTGGTACAGTGCCTATCCCTCACTGAGCGTGGTGAACCTAAATACCAGCACAGCGGTTCGACAATCCTTGTCCAGGCCGCAGGTCCCCAGCGGGGTCGATGCCGTCGTGCAGAACCTTTGAGCGGGTGCCGTCATGGAAAAAGTCGACTGGGAAAATGTGCAAGGTCTCGTCCTGTACGGATATGGGAGGCTGACGGATTCGGCCTACCTGTTGTTGCGCTTCCGGCCCGGTGAACTGCCGCGCAAGAAAAAGTGGATTTCCGATCTCGGAAAGCGGCTGACGAACTCCCGGCCTGGGCCAGGCCGCGATACACACACCGCGAGGAATCTGGCTCTGACGGCCACCGGCCTGCGGCATCTCGGAGTCGAGGAATCCACGCTCAACTCCTTCTCGTTCGAATTCCTCGAAGGAATGGCGCCTGAGCCAACGCCGGATATGCCGATACCGCGCCGTACCAACATTCTTGGCGACCTCGGCGACAGTTCACCGGAGCACTGGAATTGGGGCGGCTGGAACGAAGAGACGCGCGCCGTCGACGGCCTCCTGATGCTGTACGCGGTGAAAGGGGAGCTCGACGGGCTGATCAAGGCCGAGCTGGAGGCGATGGAGGGCATACTCGACGGCGAACCGAAGGTCTTGACGGGGCAATTCTTTCCCGACCCGGACGCGCAATCCGGGAAGGACGGGCGAACCACAAAGGAGCACTTCGGTTTTTCCGACGGGATATCCCAGCCCAAAATCGAGGGCCGCCCGAAGAAGACGCGGGAGGGCGATGGCAGCGAGCAGAAGTCCGAGCAGAAGTCCGAGGTCAAGCTGAGCTCTCACATCAGGCCGGGCGAGTTCCTGCTTGGTTACCTCAATGAGCGCCGCGCACGCGTCACCAACGGGCACGGCCGAGATATCAGACGGAATGGAACGTATCTGGTGTTCCGACAGCTCGAGCAGGACGTCCCCGCGTTCCACGACTTTGTTGCGAAGGTGGCAGACGATATTGGCGAGACCGCCGACTGGGTTGCCGCGCGTTTGCTCGGTCGCTGCAAAGACGGCATCCCGCTGGCTCCCGAACTCCCCAACGCTGACAAGGAAGATCGGAAAAACAACTTCCTCTATTACTACCAGGACCGTTACGGTTTGAATTGCCCGATAGGGGCGCACATCCGGCGGGCAAATCCGCGCGATTCCCTCGGACCGGATCCGGAAACAGCTCTGCGTCTTTCGAAGATGCACCGCATTATCCGGCGCGGGCGCCCCTATGGGGAACGATGGGAGCCGAATGCCACAAATGCTGGTGGTGAAAGAGGGATGTTGTTCATCGCCCTCAACGCCGACCTAGCAGGCCAGTTCGAGCTGATTCAGCACTCATGGATCAATAACCCCAGTTTCAACGGCCTTTACACCGGAACGGATCCCATCAGTCATTTCTCCGACGGCAGCCCAATCGTGATACAGAGCCGTCCCGTCAACCTTCAAGTCGAACGTCCAAAGCCGTTCGTTAAGGTCAGGGGCGGAGCCTATTTCTTTCTTCCGGGAATTCAGGCGCTGCAGGACATCGCAGGCTGAATGCACCATCGTGGCGCCTTTCAAACAGCGTGCGAGGTGCGATCGATCGCGAGAGAGGAACGACATCGGTCCGTCAATGGACGCATCCCGCATTTGGTTGCGAGCTCCAACGCTCGTTCGAGGTAGGATTGAGCCTCGGTCCGGTCGCCTTTCGCCAACGAGATATCGCCCAGCAGCTTCAGCGCATGAGCCTGTTGTGGCGGCTCGCCGCGCTCCTCGGCCAGCGCCAGGGCCCGCCTCCCTGAAATCCGTGCCTGTGCGTGATCGCCCGCGGCGAGAAAGGCATGCCCCTGTGCCACGAAAAGCCAACCCCAGCCAAAGGCGTTTTCGCCAAGCGGCACGTCGAGCCGCTCTGGCTTGGAGAGAATCTCGGCCGCAGCCTTGACATCGCCCAGCGCCAGATAGGCTTCTCCCATCCGCGCGGCGAGTATCGGATACATCTGCACGATGCCGCGATCGAGGCATGTTTGCCAGCACTCCTGCAGGATCGACAACGCCTCCACATGCCGGTCCTGGGCGATCCTGAGCCGGGCAAGGACATGCGATATATTCGCCCGCGAATAGAAATGATTCTCGGCCCTTGTCACGGCATCGTTGGCCATGATTTCGGCCCGTTCCATTTCCCCGATTTCGATCAGGGAATCGGCTAGAAAAGTACGAAGCACGACGCTTGGATAGGCGGCCCAGCCGGCGCGCTTCGCATCAAGCTCCGGGCTTTCGAACGCAAAACACTTTTCGTGTACCTCGATCGAGTCTCTGTAGGCTCCGGTTTCGTGGAGTACCATCCCGATGTTGTGCAGCGATGCAAAGTTGAGAGCGGGGTCGCCGATTCGCTGCGCGATGCAGCTCGCAGCCTTGGCTGCCTCCATTGCATTTTCGTGCTCTCCAATTCTCCACAGCGCGACCGCCAGCTGGCAATTGACGGCGGCATTGCGTATTGGATCGTTGGAGGAGCCATCAAGCTCCCGTGCCTCGCGCAAAACATCGGCAATCAGGCGGTGCTTGCCAAGCGGCTCCAGCGCAATGACAACGATGAGGCGGAAATCGATCTCAGCCTTGATTTTGTCCGCCGAGGCCGGCCTGTGCGACAAGGTCTCCAGTCCCCGATGGTAGATTCCGATCGCATCGTGGTTGGCGCCGCGCCTGACGGCACGCCGGCAGCTTCGCAGCTGATACGGCACTGCCTTTTCCCAAAGCCCGGCCATAAATGCGTGATCGGCCAGCCGGTCGATGTGCTCGTCGAGCCGGTCGCTAAAGCGGGACTCGATGATCGCAACCGCCTTAGCGTGCAGCGAGCGGCGCGTCCCCAGCAGCATCGTCCCGTAGGCAACTTCGCGGATCAGCTCGTGCTTGAAGGAGTACTCTGAGCCGACACGCTTCACTCTGCGAAGGAAGTCTGCTTCCTCCAGCTGCTTAAGGTCTCCCGATATCCTGCCCGCAGGCACTTCGAGCATCCCGGAGAGCACCGCGATGGAAACGTCAGATCCGATCACCGCAGACGTTTGCAGCAAAGCCTTCGACAATCCGTCCAGTCGATCAATGCGGGCAGCCAGGACGGTATGGACGGTCTGCGGGATATCGATCCGCTCGGCAGGTTTGCTGAGGCGATAATCTCCTGGCTCTCCCTCGAAACTGCCTGTTTCTGCGAGAGAGCGGACTAGCTCTTCAATAAACAGCGGATTGCCTTGCGCTTTGGAGACGATACGGCTGCGTATAGACTGCAGGGTGACGTCCCGGCCGATAAGGCGATCGAGCAACTCCTGAGAAGCCCCCTCCGCGAGCGCCGACAGTTCCAGGCGAAGCAGATCGGGGTCGGCCAGATCACCTTCCGGGCGCTGAGTAATGATTAGGAAAACGCGCAAGCCGCGCAGCAGACTGAGGACATTGTGGAGAATGATCCTGGTTTCGCTGTCAATCCAATGGACGTCCTCAACTATGATTAAAAGGGGTGTGCGTCGCTCGTGGAACAGGACTAGAGCCGTAACCGCTTCGATAATTTCACGGCGTTTTTCCGTCGGCTCCAGCTTCTTCCACTCCTGATCCTCGACGCTGACGTCCAGCACTGAAGAAATTGCCGGAAGGAATTTCGACACTGGGGGGTCCAGCGAAACGATCTGCTCCCCTATTCGCCGGGCGACGATATCGGGCATGTCATCGACATCGATTCCGAACATGTGACGGATCAGATCGCTGATCGGATAATAGCTGGACTGGGTATGCTGGGGAACGCATGCGGCTTCCAGCACCATCCACTCGCTGGGAAGCTCGGCAACGAAATCATGAATGAGCCGCGACTTTCCGAACCCGGCGGCGCCAATAACGTTCAGGGCCTGTCCATTCCCGCTCGCGGCTCTTCGCAAAAGGCCACCGAGCATGTCAATCTCCGCCTGCCGGCCCACGAGCACGTTAAGGCCTTGCGACGACCGCGCTTGCCAGCGCGTGGTCGAACGCATCCCACTTAATTCGAAGGCGTCGACCGGCTCCGACACGCCTTTCAGCGAAACAGCGCCCCGCGGCTCCGCGGCGATGAAACCTTTAGCCAGCTTTTGGGTCGCAGCGGTCAGCATAATACCGTTCGACGCCGCGAGCTCTTCCATGCGGGCAGCCAGATGCACGGTCTTTCCGACCGCATCGTAGTTCATCACCAGGTTGCTGCCGATCGAGTGGATGACGACGTGGCCGGAATTGATTCCGACCCGCAGGGAAATATCGCTGTTCCTGCTACGATTCAGCTCGCGAATACCGGCCTGCATGGCGATCGCGGCACGACAGGCCTGCACCGCATGGTCCTCGGTCGCAATGGGAGCTCCGAAAAGCGCCATGACGCCATCGCCACGCGCCTGGTTCATGAAGCCATCGTGCTGATGGATTACATCCATTAGCAATTGAAGAACCGGTCCCAAGATTTCGAGCGCCTCTTCCGGATCGAGTTTGTCGATCAGCGCTGTTGAGCCTCGGACGTCGGCAAACAAGACCGTGACGTGCTTGCGTTCGCCAGACATGGCGCCGCCGGAATGCAAAATCCGCTCCGCTAATCTGGGCGGGACCTTCGATTGCAGAAAAGTCAGCGCGTTCTGGTCTGTCGCGTTCCCTAAGGCTCTTGATCGTCCGCAACCGCCACAAAAGTTAGCACTCGGCCGGATTTCGAAGCCACAATGGCTACACCGACGGCCCAATTCGCTGGGTAAATTGCGCCGCTTCATTACCACGGCAGTTACCCTCTTCACGGCATAATGTTATCCAGTTCCATCCCGAGAATAAGACAACCGGAGAAGGAAGGCGAGCAAATTGCGCCGACCGACCGGTTGAGGCCTTCTCCGCCGCGGGCCGGCTATTTCGCCGAGATAGGTCATTGCGGCTAGGAGCGGCCGGCAATCAGCGGGAGCGTTCGCTTAGGAACCCAATCGTTGACATGGGCCTATCGAAACCTTTCAGCCAAAACCCTCGATGTAGGCGCGCGCCGCCGGGGCATCATTTTCCGCAACGGCAAAGATACCAACGGCGTGGATTTCGTGAGGTACTCCGCAATTCGGGCCTTGCCGCATGTCCATCATCATCGAGGCTACTGCCTCGCGTATCAGGCCAGCCCTGAGAAGCGCGAGTGCGCTCTCCTTGCTCCGCTCAATGCATTGGCTTCGCGTCATTGTCGATAAGCCAATGAACGAGAAAAAACGTGCTTTCGCTTGCCATTGGCCGTCCCCCTTGGTCGTGGCGCCGAGCGCACATTTTTGTGCATTTCGACTGAGGAATGTGTGAACTATTTCACACTTTGGCCGAATGTCATTCGGCGGCTATCATGGAAGAGAGCCGCAATTCCACCTACCGTTGTCTGCTTGGATTAGAAAACGCCGCTTTGGCGGCCGCCAGTAAGCTTCCGGTCTACGCTGACACGCAATAGGATCTGCCTCCAGCCATTCGGCCATCCTTTGGCGGTAGTCGGCCGACGATTGTAAGAGCTTTGGAGCCGTGATGAGGACGACGCCGCCTGGAACGTCAGCGGAGAAGCAGGAATTCCCGGCTCATCTCGCCCTAGCGAGAGGATCTGAGCCGCAGCAAACGAGCAAGTTTCTTTCTAGATTCTCTCCCTCCGCCATTGACCCCATCACGCCACCTTCCACCTCCCATCCCCCGCCCGCTTCAGCACGGGGTCGTTCACCCGCACATGCTCGGCGAGAAAATCGATGAACGCGCGCACGCGCGCGGGCAGGGGCGCGGTGTGGCCGACATAGACGGCGTGGATGTCTTCGCGGTCGCCGGGATTGTAGCTTTGCAGCACCGGGACGAGACGGCCCGATTCGATGTCGGGGCCGATGTGGAAGAGGGCGAGGCGGGCGAGGCCGACGCCGCCGAGGGCGAGGCGGCGGGCGATTTCGCCGTCGCTGGCGCGCGCGACGGGCGGCGGCAGGGCTTCCTCGGTGCGGTCGCCGCGCCGGAATGGCCAGCCGCCGCGGATGCGCGGAAAGGTCCAGCCGATGCCGCGGTGCTCAGTGAGATCCGCCGGCGTCTTCGGCGTGCCGAAGCGCGCCAGATAGGTTGGGGTGCCGACGACGACCATGCGGCTGGTGCCGAGCTTTCGCGCGACCAGGCGTGAAGCTTTCAGGGGCCCGACGCGGATGGCAATATCGGCCCGTTCCTGCATCAGGTCGATCAGCGTGTCGGTCAGCACGAGGTCGAGTGTGACCTCGGGATGCCGTTCGAGGAAGCGGGGAATCAGCGGTAGGACGTGCAGCATGCCGAAGGGAAAGTTGCAGTTGACCGTGAGGCGGCCGCGCGGCGCCGCGCCCGAGGCCGCCTCGCGCTCGGCCTCTTCCATCTCTCCGAGGATGCGCAACGAGCGCTGGTAAAAGGCCTGGCCCTCCTCCGTCAGCGTCAGCTTGCGCGTGGTGCGGTTGATCAGCCGCGAGCCGAGGCGCGTCTCCAGTCGCGAGATCAGCTTGCTGACGCCCGACGGCGTCAGGCGCAGTTTTCGCGCGGCCTGGGTGAATCCGCCCAAGTCGACGACGCGGACGAAAACCTCCATCTCGGCGGACCGGTTGGTGTCGAAACGAGCCATGTTGAATTCACGTCACAAATGATTGGATTGCGGACATCCTAATGGTTTTGCCGCGCTGCGGCTATCTGCGTGGCTCGTCCCTCGCATTGGAGCCACGCATGCCTCCCGCCGTCCTCGCTCTCACCGCCGGTGCCTTCGGCATCGGCACCACCGAGTTCATCATCATGGGCCTGTTGCTCCAGGTCGCCGCGGACATGCACGTCTCCGTGCCGGTCGCGGGACTTCTGATCTCCGGCTATGCGCTCGGCGTCTTCGTCGGTGCGCCCGTCCTGACGCTGGCGACGCGGCGGATGCCGCGGAAAACCGTTCTTCTCGCCCTGATGGCGATCTTCACGCTCGGCAACGCGGCTTGCGCGCTGGCGCCGAACTACGAATTGCTGATGGCGGCGCGGGTGCTGACCTCGCTCGCCCACGGCACCTTCTTCGGCGTCGGCTCGGTGGTCGCCACCAGCCTCGTCGCGGAGGACAAGCGCGCGTCGGCGATTGCGACTATGTTCATCGGCCTGACGGTCGCGACGCTGCTGGGCGTGCCCTTCGGCGCCTGGTTCGGCCTGATGCTCGGCTGGCGCGCGGCGTTCTGGGCGGTGACGGTGATCGGCGTGATCGCCTTCGCAGTGGTGGCCACATTCGTGCCCGGCCATGTCGGCAACGGCGACAAGCCGGTCTCGCTCTCCGAGGAGATCGCGGTGCTCGGCCGTCCGCAGGTGCTGCTCGGCCTCGCCATGACCGTGTTCGGCTTTGCCGGCCTGTTCGTCGTCTTCACCTATATCCAGCCGATCCTGACGCGCTTCACCGGTTTCTCGGAAGCCGCGGTGTCGCCGATCCTGCTGGTTTTCGGTGCAGGTCTCGCGATCGGCAATGTCGCCGGCGGCAAGCTCGCCGATCGCGGCCTTGCGCGTGCCCTGATCGGCACGCTCGCCGCGCTCGCCATCGTGCTGCTTGGCCTTGCTGCCGTGCTGTCGGTCAAGATCGCAGCCATCGCGCTGATCCTACTGCTCGGCATCGCGGCCTTTGCGACCGTCGCACCGCTTCAGCTTCGCGTGCTGGAAGCCGCCGGCCCCAGCGGCCGCACGCTCGCCTCCAGCCTCAACATCGCCGCCTTCAATCTCGGCAACGCGCTCGGCGCCTGGGCGGGCGGCGTCACCATCGACCGCGGGCTCGGTCTCTCCGCGCTGCCGCTGGTCGCGGCCGGCATCACCGCCGTCGGTCTCGTGCTCGCGCTATGGAGCCTCCAGCTCGACCGCAGGCAGACCGTCGTCGCCGCGTGCCCGGCGGAATAGGAGAATGATCATGGAATATCGCAATCTCGGCTCCTCCGGCCTCAGGGTCCCCGTCCTCAGCTTCGGCACCGGCACGTTTGGCGGCCAAGGCCCGCTGTTCTCGGCCTGGGGCCGCAGCGGCGCTGACGAAGCGCGCAGGCTGGTCGACATCTGCCTCGATGCCGGCGTCAATCTGTTCGACAGCGCCGATGTCTATTCAAACGGCGCATCCGAGGAAATCCTCGGCGCCGCAATCAAGGGACGGCGCGACAAGGTGCTGATCTCCACCAAGATGAGCCTGCCGATGGGCGATGGTCCGCTCGACGCCGGCTCTTCACGGTATCGTCTGGTCGCCTCGGTCGAAGCTGCGCTGCGGCGGCTCGGCACCGATTACCTCGATCTGCTCCAGCTCCATGCCTTCGATGCGTTCACGCCGATCGAGGAGGTGCTGTCGACCCTCGATACGCTCGTACGCGCCGGCAAGCTGCGCTATGTCGGTGTCTCCAATTTCGCCGGCTGGCAGCTGATGAAGTCGCTCTCAATCGCCGACCGGCACGGCTGGCCGCGCCATGTCGCGCATCAGGTTTATTATTCGCTGCTCGGCCGCGACTATGAATGGGAACTGATGCCGCTCGCACGCGATCAGGGCGTCGGCGCGCTGGTCTGGAGCCCGCTCGGCTGGGGCCGGCTCACCGGCAAGATCCGGCGCGGAAAGCCGCTCCCTGCGAGCAGCCGTCTGCACGCCACCGCGCAGTTCGGCCCGCCCGTAAACGATGAGCGGTTCTATGCCATCGTCGACGTGCTTGATACGATCGCCGCGGAGACCGGCCGCACCGTGCCCCAAATCGCGATTGCCTGGCTGCTGTCGCGCCCCACGGTCTCCTCCGTGATCGTCGGCGCCCGCGACGAGGCGCAGCTGCGCGACAATCTCGGCGCGGTTGGCTGGTCGCTGAGCCCGGACCAGATCACGCGTCTCGACGAGGTCAGCGCCGTGATACCGCCTTATCCCTACTACCCCTATCGCATCCAGGAAGGCTTTGCGCGCCTCAATCCGCCGCTGGTGTGACGGACAACTAATAGAAAGCGGCGATCGCGTCGCCGATGCCCTGGGGAAGGTTGGGTTCGCTCTTCAGCGTGTCCAGGAAAACGGGATCGCCTGATACCGTGAGGCCATCCAGCTTGATCGGATGCAGCGGCTCGGCTGCCGCTGCGACTGCCGCCAAATCCGGACCGGTCCTGACGCCGTTAAATTCCAGCCGCGGGCGCAGTTGGACATTGTTGCCGAACTGCTCGTCCAGCGCGAGGCGCCACCCGGTGCGTGACACCGCTCCGCGGGCGATCGCGTCACTCATGGCGAGGCTGTGCGGCTGCAGCGTGCCGAGATTGCCGAGCGCGGCGCGGAGGCGGCTCGTCGCCTCCGCCAGCGTGATCTTCTCGATCCCGGGATCCTGGTCGGGCGAGGTGAAGTCGATCACCCGCGCGCTGCTGCCGATCTTGAGCGCCTCGCCGATTCCACCCGCCTTTTGCATGACTGTCTTCGTCCCGTAACGGGCTCGTCCGCCGATGGTGACCAGAACGATGTCCTGCTCGCGCGATTTGATCAGATGAGCGTAGGGATCGCCGGTGACTCCCTTCACGACCAGAAGGTCGGCGAACTTGCCGCTGGCGATCGTTCCCAGTTTCGCATCCCACTTCAGGATCGCGGCCGGATTGCGCGTCGCCATCGAGACGATGTCGTAGTCGCTGAAGCCGAGATTGAAATGCGCGGACACGACCTTGGCCGCCTTCAACTCGCCGAGCAGGTTCTTGCTGCCGGACGGCGACCAGTCCGAGCCGAGCGCAATGGTGAGGCCGGCCGTGCGCGCCGCAACGACATCGGTCGTCTTTCCGTAGAGCAGCAGATTGCTCAGAGGCGACCAGACGACCTTGGCGCGGTTTTCGGCCATCGTTCCGAAGTCGGTCGCATCGAGTGCCGTGCAATGAATGCCGGCCAGCGACGGCTCGATCGCCCAATCTCCCTCGGAATTGCGCAAGGCGAGGAAGTGGCTATGAGCCTTGGTGTCGATGCCTTCGCTGAGATGCAGCAGGAAGCACGATGACGATTTCAGCTCGTTGTCGAACTTCGCCCAGTCCTCGGCATCTATGTCGGGAATCTTCGAGTGTGCTCGCGGCAGATCGGGAGGGCTGCCGATCTCGGCGGCGCGCATCGCGCCCTTGTAATATTTGTGGATGGTGCCGCTCCAGTTCGACAGCGTGATCCCCTGGCTCGTCGTGGTGCCGGCGACCATGCACTTGGCTTCGACATAGCGGACCAGGGCCGGCAGCAGCGAGCCGTCGTCGGCCAGCGCAATCGCGCTCATGGGGCCGGTTACGGACGTCTTGTAGGACTTGGCGTTCTGCCATTGGTCGCGATTGCCGTAGGGCTGCGGCACGCGCCAGAGCGGCAGGATGTTGTAGCTCAGGTGATTATGCAGCTCGATCAGGCCGGGATAGATGGTGCCCCCGGTCGCCACTGCAACGACAGCCTCGAAGCCTGCCGGGGCCGGCTGTCCCTTGGGTACGATCGCGGCGATGCGATCGTCCTCGATGAAGATCGTCCCGCTCTTGATGACGTCGCCCTCGGCGGTCATCGTCACGATCCGCCCGCTCAGCGCCCATCGCTTCGGGTTGATAGCCGGGTTCACGGGATCACTCCGTCGGGGATGGTGATCGTGATCGTGCGCCGCTTGGCGGCCGCGTCGGCGCCCTGGCGCACGGCCCATGGCGTGTCTCCGCGCATCCAGGCCGGCAGTCCCGCCGGGAGATCCTTCGCGATGATGTCGAAGAGCTCGGTCGGTTTGAAGGCGTCGCCATAGGGCACGAGCGTCGTCGGCACGTCGGGATGCTGGACCTCGGGTGCGAGAGCCGCGAGCGCGGCATTCCACTTGGTCAGCATGATCTTGGTGTTCGCGGCCCGCGTCGCGTTATCATGGGCCGAGCTTTCCGGCCAGGTCGGGTGCGTGATGTGCTGATACGCGAGGGTCTTGTAGGCCGCGCCATCGGACGTCTTGAGCCAGGCCTTCCACGCCTCGTCAGCGAGGCCGCCGAGCGAGACAACGGCCTCGATATTGCCGGGCGCGAGCACGGCCTTGAACCATTTGTTGCGATAGTCGACGATGCCCGGCTCGTTCTTGTGCTTGTTGCCGCCGCTCTGCCCGTAGACGCTGTACAGGAAGGTGTTCACCATCACGTAGCTCCGCGTGATGCCGAGCTTGGCGAGAAAGCCCTGAGTGCGGCGCCCCGCGGTGCCGACCAGGATCCGGCGCACGATCGTCTCGTGCTGGGCGGGATCCTGACCGACCACGAGCACACGCGCCGATCCGTCGAGCCGGCCGCGATGAAAGATCGGCCCCCATTCAATCCGGAAATCGTTGGGATCGTAGGTTTCAGCGGCCGGATAGTCGGCGCACAGATCGCGAAAGGGCTGCTGGTCGTATCCGCTGTCGAATTCCACGAGCATGGCAAATGCTCCGATGTGTCGCGGTCAGAATAGCTACGTCAAAAACCTGATCGCCATGGCACAATATGGCACAATCTTGGCGGTCGTTTGTTCCACCATTCAACCAGTATATGGGTCAGGAGAGCGGGGCCAAAGGTTCATGCACGTCTCTCGCGCCGGCCCGTGGCAGAGCGTCGCGGCGACGCGCCATGCAGAAACGCACCTGTACACGCTCGCGTGATCTCCTTAACTTCCGCCGCGCAATTTTTGGAGATGCGGCGTGGCGAAGAAGACGGCGACCAAGAAGAAAAGTGTTGCAAGGAAAGTAACGAAGACCTCGGTCAAGACGAGCACCGCCCGCAAGGTGGCCGTTGCGAAGGCGGCCAAGAAGACGGTCAAGAAGCCGGCGCCGCGCAAGTCGGCCACGGCACGCCGTCCGAAAGGGCCGGTCTGGCAATGGTCCGCGGTCGACACCGCGGCCGCGATCCGCAACGGCGCAATCTCAGCAGTCGAGACCGTCGAAGCGCATCTCGACCGGATGCGCGCCGTCAATCCGCGGCTGAACGCGGTCGTCGTCGATCTCAGCGAGGAAGCGCTGAAGGCTGCGCATGCGGCCGACAAGCAGCGCGGCAGGGGCGGCGTGCTCGGCCTGCTGCACGGCGTGCCCATCACCATCAAAGAGAATGTCGACTACGAAGGCCGGCCGAATTTCAACGGCGTGCCCGCCAACAAGGATTTTGTCGCGCCGTCGGACTCGCCCGTGGTGCGCAATCTCAAGAAAGCCGGCGCGATCGTCATCGGCCTCACCAACACGCCGGAATTCTCCTTCCGCGGCTTCACCGACAATCCACTGCACGGGCTGACGCTCAATCCCTGGGATCCCAACATCACCTGCGGCGGTTCCTCGGGCGGCGCGGGCTCGGCGGTGGCCGCCGGCATCGGCACCATCGCCCATGGCAACGACATCGGCGGCTCGCTGCGCTGGCCGGCGCATTGCAACGGCGTCGCCACCATCAAGCCGACGCAGGGCCGCATCCCCGCCTTCAATGGAAGCGCAACCGCGGAGCGGCCGATGCTGGCGCATCTGATGTCGGCGCAGGGCCCGCTCGCCCGTCACGTCGGCGACATCAGGCTCGCGCTCGATGTGATGAGCCAGCGCGATCCGCGCGATCCCTGGTGGGTGCCGGCGCCGCTGGCCGGGCCGAAGCCGAAGGGACCGATCAAGGTCGCACTGGCCAGGATCCCGGGGGATATGGACGTCGATCCGTCCGTCCGCGCGGCGCTGCGTCAGGCCGCCGATCACCTCGAGCGTTCCGGCTATCGCGTCAGCGAGGTCGACGTCCCCGACATCGACGGCGTCTGGCAGACCTGGTGCGACATCATCACCAACGAGACCATGGTGATGCAGGAAGCCGGCATGCTGAAGGTGACGTCCGAGGACTTCCACAAGGCCTGGGGCGGCATGAAGACCAAGGCCAATGTGCTCGATATCAAGGCCTGGATGCAGGCGACGGCCGCACGCAACGGCCATATCCGCGCCTGGCAATTGTTCTTCGAGGAATATCCGGTCGTGCTGGCGCCGACCACGGTGAAACCGACGCCGGGACCGCGCGACGACACCGTCAGTGCCGATCGCGTGAAGGAAATCTTCTGGGGCGAGATCCGCTTCATCTCCGCCATCAACGTGCTGGGCCTGCCCGGCGCGGTGGTGCCGGTGACCCTGCATGACGGCAAGCCGATCGGCGTGCAGCTGATCGCCGGCCGCTATCGCGAGGACCTCGCGCTCGATGCCGCGGCCGCGATCGAGAAGCGTGCCGGTGTGCTCGCCCGCCGGCTCTGGGAGACGATGGAATAGGGTGATGGTCCCACCCTCTCCCACGACGAGGGGAGAGGGTGGCATAGGCGCCTTCGGCCGCCGTCCCTTAGAACGCCGATGCCTTGCATCGGCTATGGCGCCGCGGCGAGGCTAGGGCGTACGAATTCATTAATCCAATTCGATTCAAGTTTTAGCCAATTCACCAACAAGCGTTAGGGTTACTTCCTCGATCTCTAGGCGAATTATTGTCCGCTTTACCACCCGCCTCTAACAGAGGAACGGCGGACAACGCACATGCCTCATACAGGCCAATAAGTGCGGCCCGCTCCACGCGGAGGTGGCACGATGCGCAACGAGACGATCGCTATTCACGCCGGCTACGAGCCCGAAGCCACCACGCACGCGGTTGCCGTGCCGATCTACCAGACCGCGGCCTATGCCTTCGACAGCGCCGATCACGGCGCCGCGCTCTTCAATCTCGAGGCCGAAGGTTTTCGCTATAGCCGCATCGCCAATCCGACCAGCGCGGTGCTGGAGAAGCGTATCGCGCAGCTCGAAGGCGGCGTCGGCGCGCTCGCGGTCGCGACCGGCCAGGCTGCGCTGCATTTCGCCTTCGTCAACGTCGCCGATCACGGCGGCAACATCGTTTCCGTGCCGCAGCTCTACGGCACCACGCACACGCTGCTCTCGCACATCCTGCCGCGCCAGGGTATCACCGGCCGCTTCGCCGAGAGCGACAAGCCGGATGCGATCGCAAAACTGATCGACGAGAACACGCGCGCCGTGTTCGCCGAGACCATCGGCAATCCCGCCGGCAATGTCTGCGACATCGAGGCTCTCGCCAAGATCGCGCACGCGCATGGCGTGCCGCTGATCGTGGACAACACCGTCGCGACCCCGATCCTGCTCAAGCCGTTCGATTACGGCGCCGACATCGCCGTGCATTCGCTGACCAAGTTCCTGGGCGGCCACGGCACCACGCTGGGCGGGGCCATCGTCGATTCCGGAAACTTCCCCTGGGCCAAGCACGCCGACCGCTTCCCCGCCTACAACAAGCCCGACGCCTCCTATCACGGCCTCGTCTATGCCGAGCGCTTCGGCCGGACCGCCTATATCGAGCGCGCCCGCAGCGTCTATCAGCGCACCATGGGTTCGGTGCTGTCGCCGTTCAACGCCTTCCTGCTGCTCCAGGGCATCGAGACCGTCGCGCTGCGCATGGAGCGCCACGTCGAGAACGCGCGCAAGGTCGCCGAATTCCTGCGCAAGGACTCGCGCGTTGCCTGGGTCAACTACACCGGCTTCCCGGACAGCCCGTACTATCCGCTGGTGCAGAAATATCTGGACGGTAACGCCTCCTCGCTGTTCACCTTCGGCATCAAGGGCGGCATGGAGGCCGGCAAGACCTTCTACGATGCGCTGAAGCTGATCACGCGCCTCGTCAATATCGGCGATGCCAAGTCGTTGGCGTGCCATCCGGCCTCGACCACCCACCGGCAGATGTCGGCGGAGCAGCAGCGCGTCGCCGGCGTGCTGCCGGAGACGATCCGCCTGTCGATCGGCATCGAGCATTCCGCAGATATCATCGAGGACATCGACCAGGCGCTCGAGAAGGCCTGCCCGTCGGCACGCCTCCAGGCCGCGGAGTAGGCGACGGCGCCGATGACGATCTTGATCGACAGGGATCAAGGGATATCAAGCCCGGCGCTGGTGCCGGCCGAAGGCGATCTCGCGCGCGACCACGGTTTCGCCGATCTCACGATCGGCCTGATCAACAACATGCCGGATCCGGCGCTGAAGGCGACCGAGCGGCAGTTCATGCGGCTGCTCCAGGCGGCCGCAGGTCCGCGCCGTATCCGTTTCCATTGTTTCTCGCTGCCCTCGGTGAAGCGGTCGCCCGAGGCGAAGTGGCATGTCGAGAGCGAATATTCGGAGCTCAGCGAGCTCAGGCATCACAAGTTCGACGGGCTGATCGTAACAGGCGCCGAGCCGGTCGCGCCCGAGCTCGACCAGGAGCCGTATTGGCGCGACCTCACCGACCTGATCGACTGGGCCAAGGTCAACACGCGCTCGACGATCTGGTCGTGCCTCGCCGCGCATGCGGCGGTGCTGCATCTCGACGGCATCGCACGGCGGCGGCTGCCGGCCAAATGTCACGGCGTTTTCGATTGCGAAGCTGCGACGAACGATCCGCTGACGCGCGCCGCGCCTGCGCCCCTCAAGGTCTCCCATTCCCGCCTGAACGAGATCGCCGAGAGCGACCTCACGCAGGCCGGTTACCAGGTGCTGACGCGTTCGGCAAAGGCCGGCGTCGATATCTTCGTCAGGCAATATGCCAGCCGCTTCGTGTTCTTCCAGGGCCATCCGGAATACGATGCGCTGTCGCTCCAGCGCGAATATCTGCGCGATATCGGCCGCTATCTCGCGCGCGAGCGCGAGGCTTATCCGCACCTGCCCGTGAGTTATTTTGACGCAGCGACGGAAGAGAAGCTCGCCCGCTTCGAGAAGAAGGCGACCCAACAGCGCCACCCGGCGCTCACCAACGAACTGCCTGCGCTGAAGCTGCGCGCCGATATCGCCGCCGGCAGCGCCGCGGCGGCGCTTTTCCGCAACTGGCTGCAATATCTCGGTGCGGAAGCCGATATTTCGGTCCTGGCACGCTAGACGAAGGGCGTTGGTTCCGCATTAGGATTACCCGGGCGTTAGGCTTGCCTCCACCAGCGCACGAATGTTTCAGTAGAGAAATAGGGAATCGCAGGAAACGCAGTCGGTGTGGTCGGCACTCCAGGGACGCGTGAGCAATCGGCTGGCCCGGCATTTCCGTGCCGTGCCGCACCGGCTGCCTGCGCATGCGCCGATGGTGAGCTTCACGTTTGACGACGCGCCCGATAGCGCCGCTGGCGAGGGCGCCACGCTTCTGGAGACGCATGGTGGCCGCGGCACCTATTACCTCGCCGGTAGCCTGATCGATCGTCCGTCGGATCATTGGCACGGCCTGTCGAACGATGCGATCGTGCGGCTTCACCGGGCCGGTCACGAGATTGCCTGCCATACCTTTTCGCACCAGAGCTCGGCCGATCTCGACGAGGCGGCCATGGCGCGCGAGATCGAGCGTAACCGCAGCCATTTCCATGCCATCGATTCCTCGATCGTGCTGGAGAACTTCGCTTATCCCTATGGAATCGCCTCGGTCTGGCGCAAACCGCAACTCGCAAAGGTCTTTCGCTCGGCGCGCGGCATCCTTCCCGGCGTCAATCGCGACGTCATCGACCTCCAGTTCCTGCGTGCCTCGCCCCTGGTCGATCGCGAGATCGATATTGCTGGCGTCGATCGCTATTTCGACGAGGCGGTCGCGAGCGGCGGATGGCTGATCTTCTACGGCCACGACGTCGCCAACGCGCCAAGCCCCTATGGCTGCACGCCGCACCTGATGCGCCATGCGCTGGAGGCGGCCGGGAAGCGCGACATGCCGATCGTGACGGTGGCGGAAGCGCTGCGCCGGATCGGGGCGTAGTTGCTCTTCTTTCCTTCTCCCTGTGGGAGAAGGTGGCATAGGCGGCCTTCGGCCGCCGTTCTTGAGAACGCCGAAGCAAAGCTTCGGCTATGGCGCCGGATGAGGGGTTGCATCCGCAAAAGCAATCCCTATCGAATTCGCAGTGACAGACCCCTCACCCGTCTCGCCGCTCCGCGGCGAGCCACCCTCTCCCACAAGGGGCGAGGGGAAGATAACGTCGTGCCCCCGCAAACAGTCTTGCCATGCCCGCGCGGTCATGCGACTGGCCTTGTGACGAATCCTACGGCCTTGCCCCGACGCGCCCATGTCCGCTCCCTCCACCGCCCCGCTGCCTGCGCCGGCCAACGGCCGCGACGCGCTGTCGGTGCTGCATTCGGTGTTCGGCCTGCCGGGGTTCCGTGGTGCACAGGGCGAGATCATCCGGCACGTCACGGATGGCGGCAATTGCCTGGTCTTGATGCCGACCGGCGGCGGCAAGTCGCTGTGCTATCAATTGCCGTCACTGCTGCGCGAAGGTTGCGGTATCGTGGTGTCGCCGCTGATCGCGCTGATGCGCGACCAGGTCGCCGGCCTGCTCGAGGCCGGGGTCAACGCCGCCGCGCTGAACTCGTCGCTGACGCTGCAGGAAGCTTCCGACATCGAGCGCCGCTTGATCGCGGGCGATCTCGACCTGCTCTATGTCGCGCCGGAACGCCTGGTGACGCCGCGTTGCCTGTCGCTGCTGGCGCAGGCGAAGGTGGCGCTGTTCGCGATCGACGAGGCGCATTGCGTCTCGCAATGGGGCCACGATTTCCGCCCCGAATATGTCGGCCTCTCCATCATCGCCGAACGTTTTCCGAACGTTCCGCGCATCGCGCTGACCGCGACCGCCGACGAACTGACCCGCAAGGAGATCGTCGAGCGCCTCCGGCTTGCCGACAGCCCGCAATTCGTCTCCAGCTTCGACCGTCCGAACATCCGCTACGAGATCGTCGACAAGCGCAACGCGGTGTCGCAGTTGAAAGAATTCATCCGGGAGCGGCATGCGGGCGACGCCGGCGTGGTCTATTGCCTGTCGCGCAATCGCGTCGAGGAGGTTGCCGCCGCGCTCGACGACGCCGGCATTGCGGCGCTGCCCTATCACGCCGGGCTCGACAGCAGCATACGCTCGCGCAACCAGGACCGGTTCCTCAACGAGGACGGCATCGTCATCGTCGCGACCATCGCCTTCGGTATGGGCATCGACAAGCCCGACGTCCGCTTCGTCGCCCATCTCGATCTGCCCAAGAGCATCGAGGCCTATTATCAGGAGACGGGGCGCGCGGGGCGCGACGGCAAGCCGTCGGCGGCCTGGATGGCCTATGGTCTCTCCGACATCGTGCAGCAGCGCCGCATGATCGACGAGTCCAGCGGTTCTGACGATTTCAAGCGGGTGTCGATCGGCAAGCTCGACGCACTGGTCGGCCTCGCCGAGACCGCGCAGTGCCGGCGCAAGCGGCTGCTCGCCTATTTCGGCGAGGCGGAGACGGCGAGCAATTGCAGCAATTGCGACAACTGCCTGACGCCGCCCAAGATGCGCGACGGCAAGGTGCTGGCGCAGAAGCTGCTGTCCTGCGCCTATCGCACCGGGCAGCGTTTCGGTGCGATGCAGCTGATCGACGTCCTGATTGGCCGCCTCACCGAAAAGGTGACGCAGTTCGGCCACGACAAATTGTCCGTGTTCGGCATCGGGCGCGAGCTGAACGAGAAGCAGTGGCGCACGGTGCTGCGGCAGCTGGTGGCGATGGGGCATTTGTACAGCGACAGCGAAGCGTTCGGCGCGCTGAAGCTGACGGAGAGCGCGCGCGGCGTGCTACGCGGCGAGACCGAGGTCTGGCTGCGCGAGGAAGTGCCGGGCGCGCGTGTTCGCGCGAGCCGGACAAAATCCCGCCGTGGTGACCTCGCGCCTGCGGCCAACGCGCCGCAGGGCGATGTCGATCCCGAATTGCGGGCGCGGCTGAGGTCCTGGCGTTCGGACATCGCGCGCGAACGCGGCGTGCCGGCCTATGTCGTGCTGCACGATGCCACCATCGACGGCATCGTCCGGGCCTGGCCGACGACGCTGGACGAGCTCCGCAACGTGCCCGGCATCGGTGACAAGAAGCTCGAGCATTACGGCGACGAGCTGCTCCAGATCGTCAAGACGCGGTAGGGCATCCTGACCCGTAGCTTGTAGCCCGGATGGAGCGAAGCGAAATCCGGGGCAGTCTTTCCGTATTGTACGAGTCCCGGATTACGCTGCGCTCCATCCGGGCTACGAAGATAGGCGAGGCGAGAGTCGTCCCGCCTCCCTTATGCTTCAGCCGTTCCGGAAGGCATACCCGTAGCCATTGAGCGCCGGCGCGCCGCCGAGATGGGCGTAGAGAATCTTTGCGCCCTTCTCGAAATGGCCCTTCTGGGTCAGGTCGATCAGGCCTTGCATCGATTTGCCCTCGTAGACGGGGTCGGTGATCATCGCCTCTAACCGTGCGGTGAGGCGGATCGCTTCCTTGGTCTCTTCCGACGGCACGCCATAGGCGGGATAGGCGTAGTCCTCGATCAGCACGACGTCATCTTCGACGATATCCTTGCCGAGCTCAACGAGCTTGGCGGTGTTCTGCGCGATCGAGAGCACCTGCGCTTTCGTTTGCGCCGGCGTGAACGAGGCGTCAATTCCGATCACCTTTCGCGCGCGGCCATCGGCGGCGAAGCCAACCAGCATGCCGGCATGAGTCGAGCCGGTGACGGTGCAGACCACGATGTAGTCGAACTTGAAGCCGAGTTCGGCCTCCTGCTTGCGCACTTCCTCGGCGAAGCCGACATAGCCGAGGCCGCCGAATTTGTGCACGGAGGCGCCGGCGGGAATCGCGTAAGGCTTGCCGCCTGCCGCCTTCACCTCCTCGATCGCCTGCTCCCAGCTCTTGCGGATGCCGATGTCGAAGCCGTCGTCCACCAGGCGCACGTCGGCGCCCATGATGCGCGACAGCATGATGTTGCCGACGCGGTCATAGACGGCGTCCTCGTGCGGGACCCAGGCTTCCTGCACCAGGCGGCACTTCATGCCGATCTTGGCGGCGACGGCGGCGATCATGCGGGTGTGGTTGGACTGCACGCCACCGATCGAGACCAGCGTGTCCGCGTTCGAGGCGATCGCGTCGGGGATGATGTATTCGAGCTTGCGCAGCTTGTTGCCGCCATAGGCGAGGCCGGAATTGCAGTCCTCGCGCTTGGCATAGATCTCGACATTGCCGCCGAGGTGCTTCGACAGCCGCTCCAGCTTCTCGATGGGCGTCGGGCCGAAGGTCAGCGGATAGCGCGCGAATTTGTCCAGCATCATTGGTCATCCCGATTGGCGTTGATCTGGCCGCAGCGACTAGCACGCGTCACGAGGAATGTGCTCTCGAATGCTGCATCGATATTGCATTCAATCTTGCGAGTTTCGCTCCAATCTCTAATATTTCTTCCAGAAAAACATCAAATAGAGGAAGTTTCTTCCATGGCATCCCGGCTCGACCGTATCGATCTCAAGATATTGAGATTGCTTCAGAATAACGGCCGGCTGAGTAACGCTGAACTGGCCGAAACCGTCGCCATCAGCCCCGCCACCTGCCATCGGCGCACCCAGCGCCTGTTCGAGGATGGCTTCATCGCCGCGGTCCGCGCCATGGTCGCGCCGAAGAAGGTGGCGAAAGGCACGCTGGTGATGGTCGGAGTCGTGCTGGACCGCTCGACCCCGGAAAGCTTTGCCATCTTCGAGCAGGCGATCGCAAAACTGAAATTCGTGCTCGACTGCCACCTCGTCGCCGGCGACTTCGATTACTTCCTGAAGATCCGCGTTGGCGACATGGAGGATTTCAACCGCATCCACGGCGAACAGCTGATCGCGCTGCCCGGCGTGCGCCAGACCCGCACCTTCTTCGTGATGAAGGAGGTCGTCGACAACGCACCGCTGGAGTTTTGAGCCGGAGCGCTTTCCAGCGAAGTGGAAACCGGTTCGCGTCAGAAAACGCGTCAAAACAAAATCCGGCGCACTTGATGCGCGATCCGCATCATGGGAGATTCAGGCCATGCAGACATTCCCCTTCCGCCACCCCAATCCGGCCGGGCCGGCCTATCGGCGCGGTTGGGTGGACGAGGCCGTCGCCGCGATCGAGGCCGACCAGTGCCGCACGGCCGACACGCATCTGATCCGGCTGATCGTGCCGGCGCTGTCAGGCATCGACATCTATCTCAAGGATGAGTCCACGCATCCGACCGGCAGCCTGAAGCACCGCCTGGCGCGCTCGCTGTTCCTCTACGCGCTCTGCAACGGCCACATCCGCGAAGGCACGCCTGTGGTCGAGGCCTCGTCGGGATCGACGGCGGTGTCGGAAGCCTATTTCGCGCAGATGATCGGCGTGCCGTTCTATGCCGTGATGCCGCGCACGACCTCGGCCGAGAAGATCGCCGCGATCGAGCATTATGGCGGCAACTGCCATCTGATCGACGACGGCCGCGCGCTCTACGCGGAAGCCGCCGCGCTCGCCGCCCGGCTGAACGGCCACTACATGGACCAGTTCACCTTCGCCGAGCGCGCCACCGACTGGCGCGGCAACAACAACATCGCCGAATCGATCTTCACGCAATTGCAGGGCGAGCCGCGTCCGATTCCCGACTGGATCGTCATGGGTGCGGGCACCGGCGGCACCTCGGCCACCATCGGACGGTACTTGCGCTATCGCCAGTATCCGACACGGCTGTGCGTCGCCGATGTCGAGCATTCTGCCTTCTTCGACTGCTTCCGCACGCAGGACCGCTCTCACATTTGCGAACGCCCGTCGCTGATCGAGGGCGTCGGCCGGCCACGCTGCGAACCCTCTTTCGTCCCGGGCGTGGTCGACCGCATGATGAAGATCCCGGATGCGGCGACGATCGCGGCGATGAACGTGCTGTCGCGCCGGCTGCGCCGCGCGGTCGGCGGCTCCACCGGCACCAACTTCCTGGCACTGTGCCGCCTCGCCTCGGAGATGCGACAGGCGAACGTATCAGGGTCGCTGGTGACGCTGATCTGCGATTCCGGCGAGCGCTACCGGCAGACCTATTACGAGCCCGAATGGCTGAAGGGGCGCGGCCTCGATCCTGCGCCGTTCGAGGCGGCCCTGTCGTCGTTCCTCACGACGGGCGAGCCGCTGACGCTCGACGTCGACGACGTCGCCAATCCACAGATCGTACCAGGCCCCGAGGCAGCATAGCCGACGTCTCCCTGCACTGGCAAAATGGCACGATCGTCACGGCAACTTCACTTGCCATGCGTGCGCACGCGGGTGAGCTTCGCCTCTTCTCAACGAGGAGATCCTGCCGTGCGCCTTCCCATTCTCGATCCGAAAGATCTGACCGACGAACAGAAGCCGCTCTATGACGACATGCGAGCCGGCATCAAGGACCACTTCAAGGGCTTCGTGAACATGCGCGACGACGGCGCGTTGCTCGGGCCCTGGAATCCCTGGATCCGCGAGCCGCGCTTCGGCAAGCCGGTGTGGGAGCTGGTCAAGGCAATCGCGTCGAACCCGCTTCTGCCGGCGCCGGTGCGCGAGGTCGCGATCCTCGTCACCGGTTCGCATTTCCGCTCCGGCTATGAGCTCTATGCTCATGTGCTCGTTGCCGAGCAGCGCGGCCTCTCCGACGAGAAGCTCGCGACCATCGTCGCGGGGCAGCGGCCGGTCGATCTCACCAAGCAGGAGGCCATCGCCTACGACGTGGCGTCCGCATTGGTCAGCGGCGGCGTGCTGCCGGAATTGACCTGGCGCGCCGCAGTGAAGGAGTTCGGCGAGCACGGCGCGGCCGAGCTGTCCTATCTCGTCGGCGTCTACTGCATGGTCTCGGTCACGCTCAACACGTTCGACGTGCCGGTGCCGGATTAGACGCCGCGTCCTTCGATCACTCCGCCGCCTTCCTTGCAGGCGGTGGGGGCGCCCAGGCGATGCAGCGATTGCGGCCTTCGGCCTTGGCCTGGTAGAGCGCATGATCGGCGGCGCCCATCAGCGCGTCGATGCCGGACATGCTGACGGTGGCTTCCGCCATGCCGATGCTCACGGTGAGGCCGAACTGAACCTTGTCGGCAAAGACCTGCGCGCTCATCACGCGCTTGCGGATACGTTCGGCCACCGTCCTCGCGCGGGACAGGCTGGTCTCGGGCAGGAGAACCGCAAATTCCTCGCCGCCGAGGCGGCCGACGATGTCCGACTTGCGCTTGCCGTCGAGGCACGCGGCCGCAACCGCCCTGATCGCGGCGTCGCCGACCGCATGGCCGTAGCGATCGTTGACCGACTTGAAGTGGTCGATGTCGAGCATCAGCACGGAGACGGAACGATAATAGCGCTGAAAACGGCTCCATTCCGCATCGAGGCCGTCGAGGAAGTGGCGGCGGTTGTAGAGGCCGGTGAGTGGATCGGTGGTGGCGAGCGTCTCCAGCATCGCGGCCTTTTGCGTCAGATCGGTGATGTCGACATAGGTCAGCATGCGGCCGCCATTCGACATCGTGGTGCAATGAGCCCTGATGCGCCGGCCGTCCGGCGTCTGCAGGTCGCGCACGTGATCGCCGGCCTTGACCTCTTCGACGCGTCTCGCCGGAAATTTCGCGAGTTCGCTCGTTGGAAGATGGGGCGCGCTGGCGCGATGCAGGCGTCGCACCAGCGATGAATAGGTCGGCCGGTTCGCGGCCTCGTCTTCGCTGACCTCCCAAAAGCGCCGCATGCGCCGGTTCATGAAGGTGGCGCGCAGGTCGGGGTCGAGAAGGAGGACGCCATCCTGAACATTCTCCAGCGCATCGCGCAGCAGCTTCAACTCGTCGGAATAGCGCACGATGTCGGTGACGGGCGTGTAGGTCAGCATGCGTCCGCCATCGGGCAACGGCGTGACCTGGACGCGCACGACATCGCCATTGGTCCGGCGCAGATCGATCGGCGTCGGATCGCCCGCCTCGATCACACGAACACGCTCCGTGATCAGGCCATCGAGGTCGGGGTCCGGCACCTCATAGGCTCCGGTGTCACGTCCATGATGGAGCAGCGTGAGAATGGATGGATTGCTGTCGGCAACCTCGTCGGGCAGGCGCCACATCTGGCGAAACGACTGGTTGATCAGGCGCGCCCTGAGGCGCGAGTCGAGCAGCACGATACCGGTCGGCACATGATCGAGCGCGGCGCGCAACGCCAGCATCTGGCTGCGCATCAGCGCGTCGGACGAGCGTTCCCGCTCCTCGCCGGCTGGTCGCTCGACGCCGCCCGGCTGCTCGAAGGCGACCCCGACCTGACGGTCGGATCGCCAGATCACGCGGCAGGTCAGGCTCTCGCGCCCTGCAAGCCTGAGCTGGAATCGCTCGGGCACGCCGATGCCGCTCTCCATCTCGAGCGTCGCAGATTCCTCGGACAGCCGGCGCACGACGCAATCGATCGACGACTGGCCAAAATTGAAGAAGATCTTCCCAGCGAGGAACGTCCGTTCCGGGACCAAGCGGGACATTCTCAACCTCCAAGGCGAAACGCGATGCGAAAGGTCGGTCCAGTTTCGCGCAAGGATCCTTGCGGCGGTGTAACGCAATCGATGTTTTGGGATGAGGATTAACAACCGGTTGACGCGTAATGCGAAGCGGCTGATGCCTTAAGCTTTGAGGCGCCGGTTCCGTACCGAGCCATCCGGTCAATTGCGGGTGCTGCGCTTGATCGAAAATCGCCCGCGGCGGCAGTCAGTTGCGTACCGCGTAGAGCGGTGTGCGCAACGTCACCTGGTAGGCCGGCTTCGGCATCCAGGCGATCTCCGCGGTGATGCCGAACAGGCGGTTGTCGTTGTCATCCATGCGGTCGAGGTCGAGCCGGACACGCCGCCATAGAGCGACACGCGGTCGCTGACGTCCACGGTCAGCGGCAGGTCGACGGCAATGAATTTCGCGGCCGGCAGGCCGTTCGGCAGCGTCGTGCCCCGTCGCGCCACAAGCGCTTCGAACGCGGCTGAAAGCGAAGTGTTGCCGAAGCCGAGCCCGAGCGTGCCCGCCGGAATCGTCGCATAGGTCGTGCGGAGGTCGAGATAGATGTTCGGGACATCAGGCTTTGCGGATTTGTCCTCATCCTCGTCAGCGCCAAAGGCAGCGCCCACCGACATCGTCAGACAAAACAGCCCCATCGCAGCAGCGCGCAAAGCCTGACGGTGCCATGGGCCGTGATGGGACACGTGACAATCCGACGCGTGGCGATTTGATGACGGAACCGTTGCTAGATGGAACGTGATCGCGCCCAGGGTCAAGCAGTATCCGCCAGCGATGGACTGCACGGGCGTGCGCGGTTACCCTGCCGTGATCGCACCGACACACTCGCCGGCCGGAGTGCGGGCCGGACATTGGAAGGACACAGCCATGAATACGTCACGCCGCATCCTGCTCACTGGTCTGGCGGGACTCGCCGTGGCCCCGACTGCCGTGGCCGCTGCCGTACCGTCGCGCGAGCCTGACGACGTGACGGTGGCCGAAGAGCGCTTCGCACGCACGATTGCAGCCGCGCATGCGCCCGACGTCACCTGCGCGCGGCAGGCGGAACGTTATGCGGATGCGCATTGGCCTGAATATGTTGTGGCAGCCAGGGCTGTGCTCCACGCGCGCGTGTGACGCGCGCTTCTATTTCTCCACCGCCCGCCGGACCTGTTCGCCGATCTGCGACAGCACGAGCTGCGCCTGCGGCAGGATCGTGCCCATGGCGTGGAAATTGTGGACCATGCCGTCATGGCAGACGTGCTCGACCGCGACGCCGGCGGCGAGCAGCTTGCGCGCATAGGCATTGCCCTCGTCGCGCATCGGATCGAATTCGGCGGTGTGGATGATCGCGGTCGGCAGGCCTGCAAGCCGCGTCGCGCGCAAGGGCGAGATGCGGGGGTCGGCGGTGTCGATGCCGTCAGGCAGATAATCGGCGAGATCGGCTTCGATGGTGACGCGGTCGATCAGATGGCCTTCGGCGAATGCCTCGCGCGAAGGCGAGATCTCCTCGAAATCCAGCACCGGGCAGATCAGGCATTGCGCGACGATGGAGAGGCCGGCGGTCTGAATCGCTTCCTGGCATACGATCGCAGCGAGCGTGGCGCCGGCGGAATCGCCGCCGACCACCAGACGTTCGGCGTCGATGCCCAGCGACGGGGCTTGCCGCGCGACCCATTCCGTGGCCGCGATCGCATCAACGACGGCAGCAGGAAATTTGTGCTCGGGCGCGAGCCGGTAATCGACCGAGACGAGGCGACAGCCGGTCACATGCGCCAGCGCCGCCGCGATGCGGTCATGCGTCGCAATGCTGCCGGCCACGAGCCCGCCGCCATGAAAGAACACGAAGCCCGGCGCGCGGTCGCCGACAGAAGCGGGCGAATAAAGGCGATAGGGCAGTTCTCCGCCGGGACCCGGAAGCGTGCCGTCGGCGGTGGTCACATCCGACGCATCGGTGCGCGCAAACTGCATCAGCTTCGCCAGCGACTGCCGCCGCGCCTCCACGCTCGGCCGGCTCCGCCCTTGCGGAGCGGCCGCAGCCATCATGGTCAACAAACGCCTTGCAAGCGGATCGAGCGGCATGGATCCTTCCTTCTCCCCTTGTCGGAGAGGGTAACGCACCATATCCCAGCAGGGAATCATTTAGACATTGGGACAATAGTGCCCGGATATGTCCAAGGGAGGCCGGTCATGGCCGAGATCAAGAAGCCGATCGAATATTCGCCGAGCTGGACCTTCTTCGAGGGCAAATGGCACGACGGTAACGTGCCGATCATGGGTCCGCGCACGCATGCGGCGTGGCTCGGCTCGGTCGTGTTCGACGGTGCGCGCGCGTTCGAGGGCGTCGCGCCCGATCTCGATCGTCACGTCGCCCGCGCCAATCAGTCCGCGATCAATTTTGGCCTGAAGCCGGTGGTCGACACGGGCACCTGGCTTTCGCTCGCACACGAAGGCATCGCGCGCTTCGCCGCGAAGGCCGAGCTGTACGTCCGTCCGATGTACTGGGCGCAGAACGGTTCGGGCGGCGGCGTGCTGTTCGACCCCGAGACAACCAATTGGTGCCTGTGCATCTACGAGGCGCCGATGCCGAAACCCGTCGGCAACGCCATCACGCTGTCGCCGTTCCGCAGGCCCACCGCCGAATGCGCGCCGGTCGAGGCCAAGGCCGCCTGTCTCTATCCGAACAATTCGCGGGCGCTCGCGGAAGCCGCCGGGCGCGGCTTCCAGAACGCGCTGATGCTCGACATGCTCGGCAATGTCGCGGAATTCGGCAATTCCAACGTGTTCATGGCCAAGGACGGCGTGGTCTACACGCCGGTCCCGAACGGCACGTTCCTGAACGGCATCACGCGCCAGCGCGTCATCAGCCTGCTGCGCGGCGACGGCGTCACCGTGGTCGAGAAGACGCTGCGCTATGCCGACTTCCTCGCCGCCGACGAGATCTTCTCGACCGGCAATTTCGCCAAGGTCGCCCCCGTCATCCGCATCGACGATCGCGAGCTGAAGCCGGGGCCGCTCTGCACCAAAGCACGCAAGCTCTATTGGGACTTTGCGCATGCGGTGAAGCTGGCGGCTTGATCCGTGCTTTCTGGCGTCCTAGCCGGGTCGCTTAAACCGGCTGAACTGAAACGCCTGGGTCGACTTCCAGGGCGTGTGATGCGTCTCGCTCCGCGTCTCGACCAGCTCGAACTCCGGCCCAAGCTCCGCAGCAAGGCTCGCGCTGTCGTGCCGCTGCACCGGCAGGCCGCTGCATTTCTCCGGGCCATCAAGCGCAAATGTCGCGATGATGATTTGGCCGCCGGGCGCAATCGCCGACCGCAGGCGCTCGACGTAAGCGGCCCTGTCGCGCGGATCGGTCAGGAAGTGAAATGCCGCGCGATCGTGCCAGACGTTGTAGCTCCGCCCCGGGCGCCATGTCGTGGCGTCGGCAACGATCCAGTCGACTGCTGAAGCCGCGCGTCCGATTCGTTTCTTCGCCGCTTCAAGCGCGTTGGCGGAGAGATCCAGCACGGCGAGGTCGCGGTATCCGTCCCGCAGGAGAGCGTCCACCAGCCGCGAAGCACCGCCGCCGATGTCGATGATGGCGGCGCCATGGTCAGGGCAGGCCGAGCCGATCATCTCGAGCGAGATCGCCGGGCTGTCCTGGAACCAGCTTACCTCGGCCTCGCCCTTGGTGGCGTAGACGTTGTCCCAATGCGTGCTGCGGTCGGACATGGCGGCTCCGGCCTGGCCGGGACGACAGCGCGCAAGTCGCGCTGTTATGAACCGGCGGCCCGCGCGTCCGCCGCAGATGGACGCGCCGGCGCGAACGAAATCCCTACTCGTCCTTCTTCGACATCCGCTCGAGGCGTTCCTGCATGTCCTTCATCTGCTGACGCAGGTCGTCGATGTTGCTGCTGTCCGTCGGCGCCGCAGCGCTTGCGTCGGGCTCCGGTTCGGAGCTGGTCGCCGGACGGCCCGCGTTGGGGGCAAACGGCTTGAACATCGAGAAGGTCTGCTGGAACAGTTCCATGTTGCGGCGGACCTGTTCTTCCAACGGAGCAAAAGGAGTGCCGGAGAGCGAGTTGGCGATCTGCTTGCGGAACTTCTCCTGCTCCTGGGTCAGCGTCGCGATCGACTGCTCCAGATATTTCGGCACCACCATCTGCATGCTGTCGCCGTAGAAGCGGATCAGCTGGCGCAGGAAGGTGGTCGGCAGCAGGTTCTGGCCGGCCTTGTTCTCCTGCTCGAAGATGATCTGGGCGAGCACGGAGCGGGTGATGTCATCGCCGGTCTTGGCGTCGTAGACCAGGAAATCCTCCCCGTCCTTGACCATGGCGGCGAGGTCTTCAAGCGTCACGTAGGTGCTCGTTCCGGTGTTATAGAGCCGGCGGTTCGCGTATTTCTTGATGGTGGTGGGTTGGTCTGATTTCGCCATGGGCTCTCACTTGCAAACGCGGAGAACGGGAACCCGACGGGCAATGCCGCAGGGCGGGAAGAGTACGCAACGCAACAAAATAAGCATTTTCAAAGGGGTCACGCTACCGTTTTGTGCGCCACGGTTAATCGGGCAGCAAAAACGTGCTTGCGAAAGCACCAAGAACGCTATTTTGAATGCGCTGCGGCATTGACATGCCTCAACGACGTTAACAGGATGCCATTCGAGACTGGCGAGCCGTTTCCCAGCCCCGTCTGCCCCCATCAACACCAGGAGATGCCCATGTCAGACGATGTCGTCATCGTCAGCGCCGCCCGCACCCCGGTCGGAAGCTTCAACGGAGCGTTCGCGACCCTTCCCGCCCACGACCTCGGCGCGATCGCCATCAAGGCCGCGCTGGAGCGTGGTGGCATCGAGCCCGGCCGGGTCTCGGAAGTCATCATGGGCCAGATCCTGACCGCGGCTCAGGGCCAGAACCCGGCTCGCCAGGCCTCGATCGCCGCCGGCATTCCGGTGGAGAGCCCGGCCTGGGGCGTGAACCAGCTTTGCGGCTCGGGCCTGCGCACCGTGGCGCTCGGCTACCAGGCGCTGCTCAACGGCGATTCCGAGATCGTGGTCGCCGGCGGCCAGGAATCCATGAGCATGGCTCCGCACGCCCAGTATCTGCGCGGCGGCGTCAAGATGGGTCCGGTCGAGTTCGTCGACACCATGATCAAGGACGGCCTGTGGGATGCCTTCAACGGCTATCACATGGGGAACACGGCCGAGAACGTCGCGCGCCAGTGGCAGATCACCCGCGCCCAGCAGGACGAGTTCGCGGTCCACTCGCAGCAGAAGGCCGAGGCGGCGCAGAAGGCCGGCAAGTTCAACGACGAGATCGTTCCCGTCACCATCAAGACCCGCAAGGGCGACATCGTCGTCAGCGCCGACGAATATCCGCGTCATGGCGCAACGCTCGACGGGATGGCGAAGCTCAAGCCCGCCTTCGAGAAGGACGGCACGGTCACCGCAGGCTCGGCCTCCGGCATCAATGACGGCGCCGCTGCCGTGGTGCTGATGACCGCCAAGCAGGCGGCCAAGGAAGGCAAGACGCCGATCGCGCGCATCGTGTCCTGGGCGCAGGCCGGCGTCGATCCGAAGATCATGGGCTCGGGCCCGATCCCGGCCTCGCGCGCCGCGCTGAAGAAGGCCGGTTGGAGCGTCGGCGATCTCGACCTGATCGAGGCCAACGAGGCCTTCGCGGCGCAGGCCTGCGCCGTCAACAAGGATCTCGGCTGGGACACCGCCAAGGTCAACGTCAACGGCGGTGCGATCGCGATCGGCCATCCGGTCGGCGCCTCCGGCGCACGCGTGTTGGTGACGCTGCTGCACGAGATGCAGAAGCGCGATTCGAAGAAGGGCCTCGCCACGCTGTGCATCGGCGGCGGCATGGGTATCGCGATGTGCCTGGCGCGCGACTGAAGCTGACATCTAACTTACGTGTCACTTGCGCGTGCGCTGCACACATAGATGAGTGCGTTGCACGCGACTAAAAAGGCAGCGGTTGCAAATCAAATATTCTTCGCAACCGCGCAAGCCTCGACTAAATACAAACGCCCGGCTCGACGCCGGGCGTTTTGTTCTTGATGTCCGTCAAACCAACCGCATAATCCGCATCTAAAACGATCACTCAGAAGCGTCCGAAGAGTCCAAGGGAAGGAATACGATATGGCACGTGTTGCATTGGTGACGGGTGGTACGCGGGGAATCGGAGCTGCGATCAGCAAGGCGCTGAAGGCGGCCGGCTACAAGGTTGCGGCGAGCTATGCCGGCAATGATGCGGCTGCGGAGAAGTTCAAGGCGGAGACCGGCATTGCCGTCTACAAATGGGACGTCAGCAATTTCGATGCCTGCGCCGAAGGCGTGAAGAAGGTCGAGGCCGAGCTCGGCCCGGTCGACGTGCTCGTCAACAATGCCGGCATCACCCGGGACACCGCCTTCCACAAGATGACGCTCGAGCAGTGGAACGCCGTGATCAACACCAATCTTGGCTCGCTGTTCAACATGACGCGCCAGGTGATCGAAGGCATGCGCGCGCGCAAATTCGGACGTGTCATCTCGATCTCGTCGATCAACGGCCAGAAGGGACAATTCGGCCAGGTCAACTATTCCGCAGCAAAGGCCGGCGACATCGGCTTCACCAAGGCGCTCGCGATCGAGAACGCCAAGGGCGGCATTACCGTGAACGCGATCGCACCGGGCTACATCAACACCGAGATGGTGCAGGCGGTGCCGAAGGACGTCTTGGAAAAGAACGTGATCCCGCAGATCCCGGTCAACCGGCTCGGCGAGCCCGAGGAGATCGCGCGCGCCGTGGTGTTCCTCGCCGCCGACGAGGCCGGCTTCATCACCGGCTCGACGCTGACCATCAACGGCGGCCAGTATCACGCCTGATAGGACGTGAAGCCTGTAGATTCAGGCGCGACAAGGCGATAGTGAAGACGACATGCCCGGCCTTGTGCCGGGCATCATCGTCCTCAGAGCCTTTCGATTGATGACCCCGCGCACAGCCACACTGATCGGATTGACCGCGATCCTGATGTGGTCGCTGCTATCAGTGATGACGGTTGCGACCGGAAAGATTCCGGCGTTCCAGCTCGCCGCCATGACGTTCGCGATCGGCGGTCTCGTTGGCCTCCTCACCTGGGTCGGCCGCGGCGATGCGGCGAGGAGCTTGCGTCAGCCGCTGGTCGTATGGGTCGTCGGCGTCGGCGGCCTGTTCGGCTATCACGCACTGTATTTCCTGGCGCTGCGCTTTGCGCCGCCGGCCGAAGCCGGTCTTTTGAATTACATGTGGCCGCTTCTGATCGTGCTGTTCTCGTCGTTCCTGCCCGGCGAGCGGCTTGCGGTGCATCACATCATCGGTGCCGTGCTCGGCCTCGTCGGCACCGTGCTGCTATTCGCCGGGAGCACCTCCGGCTTCGCGCCGGGCCAGCTGCCGGGATTGATCGCGGCGTTCATCGCGGCGTTCGTCTGGGCGACCTATTCGGTGCTGTCGCGGCGATTGAAAGCCGTGCCGACCGATGCGGTCGCGGGCTTCTGCCTTGCCACCGCGGTGCTCGCCGCGCTGATGCATGGTCTGCTTGAAACCACGGTGTGGCCGGAGACGACGCTGCAATGGCTCTCCGTGGCCGCCCTCGGCATCGGCCCCGTCGGTGCCGCGTTCTACGCCTGGGACATCGGCATGAAGCGCGGCGACATCCGCGTGCTCGGCGCCGCATCCTATGCGACGCCGCTGCTCTCGACCGGATTCCTCATCGCCGCGGGTTTTGCAAAAGCCAGCGCCAACATCGCCATCGCCGCGGTCCTGATCGCCGGCGGCGGCCTGATCGCGGCGAAGGACATGGTGCTGCGGAAGCGGTGACCGTCGTTGTCGGGTTCGCCGCCATGCGGCGTCCCGGAATGACAGTGCGGCTTACGGCTCCCAGCCTTGCGGCGCGAGTTCGAACTTCGCGAACTCGAATGCAGGCGCGACGGTGCAGCCGACCAAGGTCCATTCGCCCGTCGACTCCGCCATCTGCCAAGCATTCGCCGGCACGATCCCCTGCGGCCGTTCGCCGCTCACAAGATCCGTGCCGAGCCGCACCTCGTGTTGCAAGCAGCCTTCATGCGCGATGCGCAGCGTCAGCGGGCTGCCGGCGTAGTAGTGCCAGATCTCCACGGCGTCGATGCGATGCCAGTGCGAGCGTTCGCCGCGCGCGAGCAGGAAATAAATGAGGGTCGAGCGCGACCGGCCGTTGGTATCCGTGGTCTGGTCGCGAAACGTCTCGCGGTAGTGGCCGCCCTCGGGATGCGGGCGGAGTTCGAGGCGTGCGATGATCTCGGCTGCGGTCGGCATCGATCCCCGTCAGGATTTCTTCTTCAAGATTTGTTTTTGCGCTCGCGCAGTTCGCCGAACACCACGGCGGCGTCCGCGCCCTTCATGTGTAACCTGGCTGCGACCGACGGTTCATCAGCACGGAGGAACACGTTTGCTCGCTTCTCGTCACCAAGCAGTGATGGAATGGTCGGCTTGTTCTCGGCCCGCAGCTTCGTCACCTCCGCCGCGCGTGCCTGCAGCGCCGCATTGTCGGGGTCGATGGTGAGCGCGAACTTGACGTTGGACGCGGTGTATTCGTGCCCGCAATAGAGCTTGAAGTCGTCAGGCAGCGCCCGCAGCTTCAGAAGCGAGTCCCACATCATCGGGTAGTCGCCTTCGAACACGCGGCCGCAGCCGATCGAGAACAGCGTATCTGCGGCGAACAGCGTCTTCTCGTTGTCGAACACGTAGGAGATGTGGTCGAGCGTGTGGCCGGGCGTCTCCAGTACGCGCCCCAGCAAGCTGCCGACCTTGACGATGTCGGCATTGGCGACGCGCAGGTCGACGTTGGCGATCTCAGTCGTCTTGTCATGCGGCGCGACGACGCGGCAATTGTATTTCTGTTTGAGTTCGGCGACCCCGCCGACATGATCGCCGTGATGATGGGTGATCAGGATGTCGGTGAGCTGCCAGCCCTCGCGCTCAAGCGCTTTCAGGATGGGGCCGGCTTCCGGCGCGTCGATCGACGCCGTCGCCTTGGTTTCCACATCGTGGATCAGATAACCGAAATTATCGCTTAAACAGGTGAAAGTACGAATTTCGGCGGCCATGTCATCTCCATCGCGCTCAGCCCCGCAGACAAATATGGCGTTAACGTTGCGCAGGCAATGCAATATTCCGCGCGCGGGGGCCGCCTCGTGCATGTTACATTGCCGTCATGACCATTGATGTCGTCGACCTCCGCGAGTTCTACTCCCGTCGCCTCGGGATTGTGGCGCGGCAAATGATCAATCGCGGCATCAGGGAGCGCTGGCCGACCGCCGCGGGCCAGCGTGTGCTTGGCATCGGCTATCCCACACCCTATCTCGGCCTGTTCCGCGAGGACGCGGAGCGCTGCATCGCCTTCATGCCGTCGGCGCAGGGCGTCTTGAAATGGCCGACGGGGCGGCCGGCGCTGGCCTCGCTGGTCGATGAATTCTCGCTGCCGCTTCCTGACGCCGCGGTCGATCGGATCCTGCTGATTCATGCGCTGGAGATGTCTGACGACCCGGCCGCGCTCTTGCGCGAGGTGTGGCGGGTGCTGTCGCCCTCCGGCCGCGTGATCGCGGTGATCCCGAACCGGCGCGGGGTATGGACCCGCACCGACAGCACGCCGTTCGGTCACGGCCGGCCCTATTCGCGCTCGCAGATCACCGACCTGTTGCGCCAGACCTGGTTCACGCCGACCGCCTGGGGCGAGGCGCTGTTCATGCCGCCTTATGCCGGCGGCTGGGTGCTGAAATCGGCACAGGTGTGGGAGCGTGCGGGCGCGGCGCTGTCGTTGCCCTTTGCCGGCGTGCACATTGTCGAGGCGACCAAGCAGGTCTATCGCGCGATCCCCGCCAAGCGCGAGCGCGCGCGGCTGATTCCCTCGTTGAAGCCGGTGCTGGTACCGTCCTCGACGGTGACGCGCACTTGAAAACAAATCGTCCCGGCGCGAGGCCGGGACGATGCAGATCAGAATATCGGAAGAAGCTTATTCGCCGGAGGCCACTTCGTCGCTGGAGCCCGCCGGAGCCGCCTCGCGCTCGGGGCGCGGGCCATGCGGCCGGCGGCGCCGCCGCGGAAAGCGTTCGCCGCCACCGCCGCCTTCAAGCCCGCCCTGACCGCCATTCGCGGCACTATTCACTTGCGGCTGTGCGCCGGTGATGAAGGAGGGCAGGCGATCGACGCTACCGGTGTCGGCAACGACGGGCTGCGGCTGGTTCAGCGGCTGCGGCTGCGGCTGATATTGCGGCTGCACACGATGGTCGCGTTCGCGATGCTCGCGCGGCTGCTGGTTGTCGCGCTGATAGGGCTGCTGGCCGTCGCGCGGCTGATGATCACGCTGGTGATCGCGCTGGCCGTCGCGGTCGCGCATGAAGGGCTGCTGCTGCGGCTGCGGGACGAAGCCCGGCTCCTGGCCGAAATTCGAGAAATTCTCGCCGTCGTCCTCGCTGTCGTCGCCGCTGTTGCTCACCGGCTCGTCGCCGCGCGGCTGCTGGTTCTGGCGGAACTGTTCCTGGGCCGCCGCGATCAGGCGGAAATAATGCTCGGCGTGCTGGTAGTAGTTCTCGGCGGCGACCGGGTCGCCGGAAGAGCGCGCATCGCGCGCGAGCTGAAGATATTTTTCGGCGATGTGCGAAGCCGTGCCGCGGATCTTGATGTCGGGTCCGTTCGATTCGTAAACCCGGGTCATCGGGTTCTGGCCGCGCCGGTTGTTGTTGTTATTGTTGTTGTTGTTATTGCGGTTGCGCATCCGCTGCTTGTTCTGACCGTTTCTCATGTCCTGCCTTTAATTCCAGCCCTAAAGGTTGCACGCATTACTGATTGCTCGGAGTGACCTGATGACAGCGGTTCACTTCTCCCGCGCGCACCGCGCGCAAGAGCGGCTTGAACCCTGCCGATGTTCGTCGACCGTCGCGTTCAACAAAGACGCGTTCCCCACCCGCCAGCAGCCATTGCCAGCGAACCCATTCATATCGCCTGCCGAAACAAGCCCAGCTTTGTTGCGTAAGTCTTCAAGCGCAATATCAGGCTTTCGTTCACTTTGCAGTCGGAGAGCAGCGCAGCTCCAATGGCCATCGCGCTCAACAGGACCTGCGGCTTGGAACCTTTAATCAGTAAAGCTCTCGCCCGAGAGCCCGGCTTTCGCCCGTAGGTCTACGGGGCCGGCACCGATGTGTTGACCGGAACGTAGTCGTTCCCAAGGGATATTCCAAGAGGTTTTTTGCAGCCCAATCCGGCTTTTATGGGGGCATTTTTCGGGCCGATACCGCCCGCGGGATGCCCGCCAAATCCGCCTTGGGCGGCCTGTCCACAGACAACGCGGCGGCCGTCATCAAGGTTTCAATATCCCGGGCCTGACCTTGCCCGGCCTCGACGATCAACGCCCCGCCGGGTGCGAGCCGCTCGGCCGCCTGCGGTATCAGGGCGCGGTAGGCGTCATAGCCGTCATTGCCGCCGTCGAGCGCCAGATGCGGATCGTGCTCGCGCACATCGAGGCTCAGTTTCGGAATTTCCCCTGAGGGAATATAGGGCGGATTCGACACGATGAGATCGAACGGGCCGCGGAGCGCCGCCGCATAGGAGCAGGCGACGAAGCCGGAACGGCCGGCGAGGCCCAGAGCTGCGGCATTGCTCCGCGCGGTGTCGAGCGCGGAGAGGCTGAGATCGGTTCCGACGCCGAAGGCATCGGGAATTTCATGCAGCAGCGCGAGCAGGATCGCGCCCGATCCGGTGCCGATATCCGCGATTCGCGGGTGCTGCCCCGCTATCGTGGCCTCCCGAAAGATCTCCAGTGCCAGTTCGACCACGGTCTCGGTGTCCGGCCGCGGCACCAGCGTCGCCTCGGACAGTTGGAACGGCAGGCCCCAGAATTCGCGCGCGCCGAGAATGCGGGCGACCGGCTCATGCGCGAGCCGGCGCTGCGCATAGGCTTCGAGCCGCGCGGCCTCTTCGGGCGTGAGCTGGCGCGCCGCCTGCGTGACGATGCCGGTCAAATCAAGCCTCAGCGCCGCTCCGACGAGCAGGCGCGCGTCGAGGGCGGGCTCCTCGATGCCGGCCGATTGCAGCCGCGCCGCAAGCGCGCGCCGCGCACTCTCGATGCTGTGTCCGGAATCGAAACCTGTCGCCAATGGAGCCATCCTGCCTGGTATCGTGGATAGATCGGCGGCATTGCTTGCGTCAACGGAAAGGAGCGCGTCTGATCGCACCTCGCAGCGAGGGAGGGATCCATGACGGCTTACGACGATCAGAACGTCTTCGCAAAGATCCTCCGCGGCGAGATTCCCTGCTTCGAGGTTTTCAGGGACGACCGCAGCATCGCCTTCCTCGACATCATGCCGCGCTCGCCCGGACACACGCTGGTCATTCCCCGGGCGCCGGCGCGGGGCATCCTCGACATTGCGGATGACGATCTCGCCGCGGTCGCCCGAACCGGCAAGCGGATCGCGATTGCGGCGATGAAGGCGTTCGACGCCGAGGGCATCATCCTGCAGCAGTTCAGCGAACCGGCGAGCGGGCAGGTGGTCTTCCACCTGCACATGCACGTCATGCCGGTCAGCGCCGGGATCGGGCTGCTGCCGGCGCAGACGCGCAAGGAAGACATGGCCGTGCTCGCCGATCACGCCAAGCGGATGATTGCGGCGCTTGGCAGTTGATCGAGATAGCGCTGCAGCAAGACCGTAGGACGGGTAGAGCTGTTGCGAAACCCATCATCGAGACAAGCTCGAAATCGACTGGCGCAGCTTCGCTCCACCGAAACTGCGAGCCAGCGATCTTTCATCGAACCTTCATCAGTTCTTGTTCAGGGGGCGGGGTCGAAGGGGGGAGCCAATCGGACATTCGAGCGCGGCACGATCCCAGCGTCCACAATCAGCTGCTGCCTGATAGGTGCTTTGCAGAAACGCCATGAGCGCGGCCTCTGGCTCGCTGGATTTTCGCACAAGGTCGTAGGGCAGGAGATATTCGCCGAGCTTCCGATCGAAGTATGCGCCTGCCGGCAAGACCTGTCCGTCAGCAAAGCCATTCGGGGTGGGGTAGGCATAGGAGTAGAACGCCGCAAAGTCTGTACCACCTCCGCCCGGCCAAAAGCCGGCGGACGAGACCTCATCGCTATAGGCCTCGCGTGTCACGACATCCGGCAAACCCGGGACGCCCCCCGGGTGAAGCGGAGCGGAACGCCCAGAGAAGCGCGTCACCGCGAGATCGAAGCTGCCCCAGAAGAGATGGACCGGACTGACCTTCCCGGTGAACCCCGTCCGAAACCGATAAAACACTCCGCCGATCGCGACGACGGCGCGGAAGAAACGCGTCACGGCGTCTGCGTCATAGGGCCTGATTTGGCGGTCCTCCGTGAACGGGATCGGATCTGCGACCTCACTGGGCCGACCGTCAAATTCCGGTGTTCCGCCGAGATGTCGTACCAAATCACAGAACCGGGCGTGAAATTCGGCGACGGACATTCGCCCGAGCGGCATTTCCGCCCTGCACCCATCAGCTGCTTCTCCGATCAGGACGTGACGGGAGAGATCGAAGACGATCTCGATACCTGATGCGTCTGGAATCAGCGAAGTCGTGAGCCCGCGTGCATTCACGTAGAAGGTCGCGTGCCAGGAATGGTTGACCCATGGCGTTCTCGCGAGCCGATACTTGCCGACAATCTGGCAATACAGATGAAGCGCGGAACAGGTTTCGCGCCATGCCTCGAAGGGAATCTCCGGCCAGATCGCGCTCATAGCGTCTCCTCCCTCAGGTTCGGTTCGGCTTTGCAAGACCTCACCTCGGCTAAAGGCGACCCTGTGTCCGCTTTGGGCGCAAAGCGACCTTCGGGGGGCGAGGCCGCATGCTACCCCCTCGAAAGCAGATATCCCGGAGCTTAGGGGGACTCGAGCTAGACGCCAAGGTATCGCTGCAGCAGTTCCGGCTGGGCCTTGAGCTCCTGCGCCGGTCCTTCGTGCACGATGTGGCCGTTGTTGATGATGTAGATCCGCGTCGCCAGCGCCAGCGTCGCTGCCAGATTCTGCTCGACCAGCACGATGGTCTGGCCGGCGGCCGCGAGCTCGCGGCAGGCTTTGACGAGATCGTGGACGATGACGGGCGCAAGCCCCTCGAACGGCTCGTCCAACAGGACGATCTTGGGGTCGCGCACCAGCGCCCGGGCGATCGCGAGCATCTGCTGTTCGCCGCCGGAGAGCTCGGTGCCGCGGTTGTTGCGGCGCTCTTTGAGGCGCGGAAACATCTCGTAGACGCGCTCGAGCGGCCAGCGCTTCGGTGCGGTGATCCCGGCGAGGACGATGTTCTCCTCCACCGACAAGCTGCCGAAGATCCGGCGCTCCTCGTGCACGAGCTGCATGCCGGCCTGCGCGATTCTGTGGCTCTTGCGTCCAGCGATATCGATGCCGTCGAACTTCACGCTGCCGCTGCGGGGCGTCACGACGCCCATCAGGCTCTTGAGCGTCGTGCTCTTGCCGGCGCCGTTCCGCCCGAGCAGCGCCACCACCTCGTGCCGCTCGACGCGCATGGCGACGTCGAACAGGATGTGGGAGTCGCCGTAATAGCTGTTCAGGCCATTGACCTCGATCAGGCTCATGCGGCGATCTCTCCATGAACGCCGCCGAGATAGGCTTCCTGCACCGCGGCGTTGGTCCTGATTTCCTCCGGTGTGCCGTCCAGCAGCACCTTGCCCTCCTGGAGCACCGTCACGCGCTCGACCAGCTCGAACAGCGAATCCATGTCGTGGTCGATGATGATCATGGTGCGCCCGCGCGCGATCGATTTGAGCAGCTTGACGGTCTCGACCCGCTCGCGCGGGCTCATGCCCGCGAGCGGCTCGTCGAGCAGCAGCAGACGCGGCGAGGTGGCGAGCGCAAGCCCGATCTCCAGCCGGCGCTTCTCGCCATAGGCGAGCTCGGATACCGGCGTATCGGCGCGGCGGGTCAAATTGACCAGGGCAAGCGTGTGCGCCACCTGCTCCGTCAGGCCCTTCACGCCCGAGAGCTTGCGGAACAGGTCGAGCCGGAATTTGCCGCGCAGTTCGGCGAGTGCTGCGATCGTCAGGTTCTGCCGTATCGTGAGGCCCGTGAAGAGCTGGTTGACCTGGTAGCTCTTGGTGAGGCCGAGCTGGCAAACTTCGGTGACCTTCAATCCCGTGATGTCGCGGCCCTCGAACACGATCTGGCCGGAGGTCGGCGCGATCTCGCAGGTCAGCATCTTGAAGAAGGTCGATTTGCCCGCGCCGTTGGGGCCGATGATGCCGCGCAGCTCGCCCTGATTGACGCTGAAATCGATGTCGCTGTTGGCGACGAGACCGCCATAGCGCTTGGTCAGGCCGGTAGCTTTCAGGATCGGCCCGGAATAGGCGGGGTGCGCGACCTCCTTGGCCTGCATCGGTGCAGGCGGAGCTTGCTGCGGCGTCTCGATCTCAGCCTGCTGCTCCGTCTCCGCAGCCTTTCGCGCTCGCTTGCCGGACACGAGGCCGTAGAGATCGACGAGGCCGCCCACAATGCCGCCGCGCAGGAAGCAGACCAGCACCACGAACACGACGCCCAGCACGAGCTTCCAGGCCGCTCCGAGGCCCAGTGCGGACTGGAGGAAATCCTGAAGGAAGAGCCAAACTGTTGCGCCGACCAGCGGTCCGAACAGCGTGCCGCGGCCGCCAATGGCGGTCTGCATCACGAGCTGGCCTGAGGTGTCGAAGGTGAAGGCGTCGGGCGGCATGAAGGCCTGCAATACGCCGAGCAGGCCGCCGGCGAAGCCCGCATAGGCCGCAGCGATCACGAAGGCGGTCAGCTTGTAGCCATGGATGTTGTGGCCGACGGCGGTGGCGCGCAACGGATTGTCGCGGATCGCGCTGAAGATGGCGCCGACAGGCGAGCGGACGATCCTGAGCGCGATGATGACGCCGACGAAGTAGCACAGTGCGATGAACTGATAGAGCGACCAGCCGTTGGTGAAGTGGATGGTGGTGAAGCCGAGATTGAAGCTCGGTGTCGGTACCCCCGGCAGGCCGTTCTCGCCGCCGGTGAAATCCGAGAGCGGATTGAACTCGACGAAGAAGAACACCTCCGCGATCGCCACGGTGATCATGGCGAAATAGATGCCGGTGCGGCGCAGCGCGATCAGGCCGATCAGGTAGCCGGTCGCCGCCGCCGCGATCATGCCGATGATCAGCGCGCCCAGCACGTTGCTGAAACCCGCGCGGGTCAGGAGGTAGGCCGCGACAAAGCCGCCGGTGCCGTAGAAGGCGGACTGGCCGAACGACAGCAGGCCGGTGAATCCGAACAGGATGTCGAAGCCGAGACCGAATAGGCCCCAGACCAGGATCCGGTTCACGGTGTTCGGGGCGAAGCCGAGATGAGGCAGCACGAACGGGGCTGCGATCAAACCGATCGCGGTCAGGGTCTCGATCAGGAACGGGCGTTGCTTGAGCATCAGGAAATCGCTTACTCGCGGCCCTGGACGCCGAGCAGGCCATGCGGTCGCACCACGAGCACGAGCGTCATCGCCGCAAACAGCATCACATAGGCGTAGCCGGGGTTGAACATGGAGGTGACGCTGATGATCTCGCCGGCGATCAGGCCGCCGAGGATCGCGCCCGGAAACGAGCCGACGCCGCCGATCACCACCACCACGAAGGTCTGGACGAGGATGTCGTCACCGACGCCCGGTGTCAGCGACACCACTGGCGCGTTGACGATGCCGGCAAATCCGGCGGCCATTGCGCCGATGCCGAACACGACCATGAAGACGCGGTAGACGTTGATGCCGAGCGAATCGACCATCACCGAATCCTCGATGCCGGCGCGCACGATCATGCCGAGCCGGGTCCGGTAGAGGACGATGAACAGTGCGCCGAGCGCGACCGCGACGATGCCGACGACGGCGAGGCGGTAGGTCGGATAGAACATGAAGCCGAGATTGGTGATGCCCTGGAACAGGGCCGGCGGCGGCACCAGCTGCGACTGGCTCGAGAAGATCAGGCGCACGAGCTCGACGAAACAGATGCCGAGTCCGAAGGTCACGAGCAGCTGATCCTCGTGCGGGCGATGATAGAAATGGCGAATGATGACGCGTTCCATCACGACGCCGAGCAGCATCACGAACAGCGAGCCCGCGATGACGGCGATGATGAAGGACTCCGTGTACTGGTAGGCGACGAAGCCGGCATAGCCGCCGATCATGAACATCGCGCCATGCGCGAGATTGAGCACGCCGAGCGTGCCATAGATGATGGTCAGGCCGGAGCTGATCAGCGCAAGCAGGGCGCCGAGCGCGAGCCCGTTGAAAAGCTGCGAAACGAGGTTGGGCCAACTGATCATGCGACAATCGCCGTTGTGACGCGCCAGGGTACGCGACAGAAAAAGGTGACGCCGCAGGACCAGAGTGAGCCCGCGGCGTCACAGGGGTTAGTGCGGGCTCAGCTGTAATCGCCGGGATGGCAGCCGAACGCGTCCGGCTTCTGCATCAGGCCTTCACCGGGGACGATCTCGACGACGTCGTACCAGTCTTCCTTGTTCTTCATGTCCTTCTGCTGCTTGCCCTTCACGATGATCACCGGGCGGACGCATTGGTGATCCTCGGGGCGGTAATGCACGTCGCCGACCAGGGAGGGGATCGTCTCGCCCTTCTCGTAGGCCTTGATCACGTCGGGCGGATTGAAGCTGCCGGCCTGCTCGCACATGTGGGCCCAGTGCGCGAAGCTGACATAGGCGTTCTCGGCGCCCCATTCGGGCTTGTAGCCGTACTTCTTCTCGAAGGCCTCGTTGAACATCTTGGCGAGCGGGAACTTGTCCTCGATCGTCCACCAATAGTCGGTGGCGGCGTAGACGCCCTGCATCAGGCCGCCGGTCTCGCGCGCGATGAAAGGCACCTGGTAGGGAACGACCAGCTTCATCTTGTCGAGCACGCCGAACTGCTTGGCCTGCTGGGTCGACAGCACCGCGTCGTGGCCCCAGTTGACGTTGATGAGCACGTCGGCGCCGGAATTCGCGACGTTCAGCAGATATGAGGAATAGTCGGGCGCGCCGAGCGGTGCGACCTGGTTGGTCACCGTCGTCCAGCCCGCGGTCGCGAGGAAGTCCTGCATCGACTTGGTGACGGTGTGGCCGTAGGTATAATCGGGCGTCAGGTAGGCGGCCTTCTTGTTCTTGCCGAACTCCCTCACCATCACCGGGCCGATCGCCGCGGCGGCGGTCTGGCCGAAGAAGTTCTGGCGGAAGCCGTAGCGAACGCAGTCCTTGCCGGTGGTGTCGTTCGAGCCGGAAATGCCGCACACGAACAGCACGTGTTCGCGCTGCGCGAGCTTGTTGAGCGCGACCGCAACGGCGCTCGACGTGCCGCCGGTGATCATGATCGCCTTGTTCTCGCTGATGAAGCGCTGCTGCGCCTGCACCGCCTCGTTCGGCTTGGCCGCGGAATCCGCGACGCCGAACTTGAGCTCCTTGCCGAGCACGCCCTTGCTGGTCTTCGGCGAGATCTTCTTGATCAGCTCATGGCCGCTGTTGATGTGCTCGATCGCGAGCTGGTAGCCCTTGAGCTCGTCCTCGCCCTGCACGGCGTAGGTGCCGGTGCGCGGGACCGAGATTCCGATGAAGGCCGTGGAACCCGAAACGCCGGCGGGATACGAGCCGATCGCCGGCTTGTCCTCGGCAAAGGCCGGCATCGCGGGCAGCATCGAGCCGCCGATGAGGCTCGCTGTGGTCTGGAGCAGGCCACGGCGCGAGAGGCCGCGGCGGATGAGATCGTCAGTCATGGTCGTTTCCTCCGAACATCGTTCTTGTTTGCAGGCGCAAGCACGACCTGTCCGGCGCCAGCCGACCTCGCTGGCCTGCTGCGCCGGGCACGTCACATCCGCGTGTAGCTCTTGGCCCTAAGCATTGCTTGTGAAGCCCTTCTGTCAATTTCGTCTTTGGTCGAACGACGAAAATTATCACGTGAAAACATATCGGATAACGATATATATTAGTCTTTGTGAGTACGAGGCTGGCGGGTTCGGCGAGAGAAATGGCGCGGCAGACGACAGTGGCGGGTGCCCGGAAGCGACGATCCTGGCCGCAGGAGGCGGAGCGGCCGGAGGCCGCGTGGCCCGCGGGGGAGGGCAGCGACCAGCGCGCGGCGCCGCAGTCGGGCGATGCCTCCCGCGTGTCCGAGCCGCGCAATCGCCCCACCGGCGAGCGGGGACCGGCCGTCGGCTCCGTTCAGGCGAAGCGCGCGCCGGCACCGATGAAGAGACTGAGCGTGCGCGCTCAGAACGTCCTGAAGGAGCTTGCGGTCGAACTCACCGGCGAGCAGCCCCCGAAGGGGGCGTGGTCGCCCTCGCGCGAGCTGCTGCGCGTGCTGACGGCCGAGCGGCTCGCGACCGCGCGCAACTGCGGTCCCCACACGATGCGGGAGATCGTGGACTGGGCGCAGGGTTGCGGCGTGACCATCAAGCCGGTGATCCCGCCCGGCGGTTCGCTGTCGCAGATGTGGGCGGAGTTGATTGCCAATGCGTCGGCAGGCAGCCTGACCAGCGCCGAGATCGCCAGCGCGCTCCAGCGCTCGATCAGGCGGAAGAGCGTTCGCATCCCGATCGCGTTTCAGGTCATCCTGGTGAAGATCCTGCTCTCCAGTTTCGAATAGCCCCCGATATTTGTGCATCCGCGGCGCCGCTCGGTTGGTTCCGCCTGTCCTTCCTTGCTAGTCTCGGCGGCGACCGCCCGCTTCACCGGCGGGCTTGACGTCGCAGGCAGGAATGGCTCAATCGAAGCGGAAGACGACACGCCCCGCGTCCGCGGCGCCCTCAAAGGGCGGCGCGATGCGCGAGGCCGACTATGCAGCGCTTGCACAGTTCCGCTATCAGCTCCGGACCTTCCTGGCGTTCAGCGAAGCCGCGGCCCAGAGTGCCGGGTTGACGCCGCAGCAGCATCAGGCGCTGCTCGCGATCAAGGGGCTGGCTGCCCCTGACGGCGCAAGCGTCGGCGACATCGCGCGCTTCCTCCTGATCCGGCACCATACCGCGGTGGAGCTGGTGGATCGCATGGCGAAGCTGAAGCTGATCGGGCGGGAAGCCGATCCGCAGGACGCAAGACGCGTCCTGGTCAGGCTGACGGCCAAGGGCGAGCAGAAGCTGCGCTCGCTCTCGCGCATTCACCTGGACGAGCTGAGTGCCGCGGCACCCGCTCTGGCCAAGATCCTGCGATCGTTCCGGGCCAAAGCGCGCTGAGGCGCGGTTCAGGCGGCTGCGCCTTGCGCGGCGAGCTGCGCGGCCTGGTGCTCGGTGGTCAGGGCATCGGTCAATTCGCCGAGCGCTTCGCCGGCGATCACCTGCGGCAGCTTGTAGAGCGTCAGGTTGATGCGATGATCGGTGACGCGTCCTTGCGGGAAATTATAGGTGCGGATGCGCTCGCTGCGGTCGCCGGAGCCGACCTTCTCCTTGCGCTCGGCCGAGCGGGCGGCATCGACGCGCTGGCGCTCGGCATCGTAGATGCGCGAGCGCAGGATGTTCATGGCGGAGGCGCGGTTCTTGTGCTGCGAACGGCTGTCCTGCATCATCACCACGATACCGGTCGGGATGTGGGTGATGCGGATCGCCGATTCGGTCTTGTTGACGTGCTGGCCGCCGGCGCCCTGCGCACGCATGGTCTCGATCCGCAGATCGTCGTTCTTGATATCGACGTCGACCTCCTCGACCTCGGGCAACACTGCGACCGTCGCCGCGGAGGTGTGGATGCGTCCCTGCGTCTCGGTGTCGGGCACGCGCTGCACGCGATGCACGCCGGATTCGAATTTCAGTTTCGAGAACGCGCCGCGGCCCTGGACCTCCGCGATGATTTCCTTGTAGCCGCCGACGGTGCCTTCGCTGGCCGAGATCACCTCGACCTTCCAGCCCTGCAAGCTGGCGAAGCGCTCGTACATCCGGAACAGGTCGCCGGCGAACAGCGAGGCCTCGTCGCCGCCAGTGCCGGCGCGGATTTCCAGCACCACGTTGCGGTCGTCCATGGCGTCCTTGGGCAGCAGCGCGACGCGAATCTTCTGGACCAGCTCTTCGATCTTAGGCGTCAGCTCGTCGCGCTCGGCTTCCGCCATGCCGCGCATCTCGGCATCCGTTGCGGGATCGGCGATCAGCGCCTCGGTGTCGGCAAGCTCTTTAACGGCCGCACGATAAGTCTTCACCGCCTCGATCAGCGGGGTGAGCTCGGCGAGCTCGCGGGTGATCTGCACGTAGCGTTCGGAGGCGAGCTGGCCGAGCGATTCGGCCTCGAGCGAAGCGTGATGCGCGAGCAGGACGTCCAGTTTGGCTTCGGGGAGTGACGACATCGGTTCAGTCTCAAATGGCGGAAGAGGGCGAGGCGGCGGGAGGGGGCGACAGGCCCGCTACAACGCCAGGCCTTCGGCCTCGGCAAATTCCGTCAGCTTCTGCCGGATCGAGACGCTGCCGGAGGGCGCGTCCAGCAGCGGGCCGAGCATCGCTTCGGCCTTCTTCGCGTCGAGATCGATGACCATCGCCTTGACCGGGCCGAGGGCCGTCGCCGAAAGCGACAGCGAGCGATAGCCCATCGCGATCAGCGCCAGCGCGCCGATCGGCTTGGAGGCCATCTCGCCGCAGAGCGAGAGCGACTTCTGCGCCACGTTGGATTTCCGCGCGATCTCGCGCAGCACGCGCAGGATCGGCGCCGACATGGTGTCGAAGCGCTCGGACACCTTGGCATTGCCGCGGTCGACCGCGAACAGGAACTGGAACAGGTCGTTGGAGCCGACCGAGATGAAGTCGACCTTCCTCAGCAGCTCGTCGAGCTGGTAGAGCAGGGCGGGCACCTCGACCATGGTGCCGATGTCGATGCGCTCCGGCAGGGTGTGGCCGTGCTGGCGCAGATAGGTCAGTTCGCGCTCGACCAGCGCTTTCGCCGAGTCGAATTCAGCGACCTCCGAGATCATCGGGAACATGATGCGCAGCGCGCGGCCGCCGCCGGCGCGCAGCAGCGCGCGGATCTGGCCGCGCAGCAGGCCGGGGCGATCGAGCCCGAGCCGGATCGCGCGCCAGCCGAGGGCGGGATTCTCCTCGATCACTGCTTCCATATAGGGCAGTGCCTTGTCGCCGCCGATGTCGAGGGTACGGAAGGTGACGGGCTTGGTGCCGGCGGCATCCAGCACCGTGCGATAGAGCGCGAGCTGGTCGCTGGTGCGCGGCAGGCTCTGTCCCACCATGAATTGCAGCTCGGTGCGGAACAGGCCGATGCCGGCGCTGCCGGTGTCCTCGATATGCGGCAGGTCGATCGCAAGACCTGCGTTGATCATCAGCTCGACCTTCTGCCCGTCCCTGGTGACGCAGGGGCGGTCGCGCAGCGCAAGGTATTGCGCCTGGCGGCGGGCGCGGAAGCGCACGCGTTCGGCGAAAGCCGCTTCGACCTCCTGCGACGGGCGCACATAGATCGAGCCCGAGGTGCCGTCCACGATGATGGCGTCGCCGGGATCGGCGATGCCCGGCGCGTTCGGCACTTCGCCGACCGCGGGAATGCCGAGCGCGCGGGCCACGATCGAGACGTGCGAGTTGGCGGTGCCTTCCTCCAGCACGATGCCGCGCAGGCGCTTGCGGTCGTAGTCGAGCAGCGCCGCGGGGCCCATCGCGCGCGCGATGACGATGGCATTGTCGGGCAATTGCTCGCGTGAGGGCGCATGGTCCTGGCCGACCAGCTGCCGCATCAGGCGGTAGCCGAGATCCTCGAGATCGTGCAGCCGGTCGCGCAAATAGGGATCGGTCGAGCGCAGCATGCGTGCACGGGTGTCGGACTGCACGCGTTCGACGGCGGCTTCCGCCGTGAGGCCGGTGGCGACCGCCTCATGCAGCTTGTGCGACCAGCCCTGGTCGTTGGCGAACATGCGGTAGGCTTCCAGCACCTCGCGGTGCTCGCCGCCCTCGGCAACGTCGCCACGCTCCAGCATGCGGTCGAGATCGGCGCGCAGCTTGGCGAGCGCGGTGTCGAGCCGCTTGATCTCCTTCGGCAGATCCTCGGCGATGTAGTCCTTGATGACGACGCGCGGCTCGTGCAGCACGACATGGCCGAGCGCGATGCCTTCCGAGAGGATGGCGCCGACCTTCTGAGCCGAATGGCGCGCGGCCGGCTCCTGGCCCGGCTGGGCCAGCGCAGACAATTCGCCGGAGGCGATCAGCTCCGCCAGCACCATCGCGGTGGTCTGGAGCGCCTCGAGCTCCTCCTCGACATAATTGCGCTTGGCGCGGTTCTGCACCACCAGCACGCCGAGCGTGTTGCCGGCGCGCAGGATCGGCACGCCGAGGAAGGAGTGGTAGATTTCTTCGCCGGTCTCCGGGCGGAACGAGAAGGCCGGGTGGCTTTGCGCGTCGCTGAGGTTGAGCGGGGTCGCCTCGCTGGCGACGAGGCCGACCAGGCCCTCATGGGCGCTCAGCACGGTGTGGTGCACCGCCTCGCGGTTGAGGCCTTCGGTGGCGTAGAGCTCGAGCGTGTTGTCGATGCGCAGCACATAGACCGAGCACACTTCGGCCACCATATTGGCGGCGATCAGCACCACGATCTTGTCCAGCCGCTCCTGGGCCGAGACCTGCTCCGCCATGGTTTCGCGGAGCCGTCTCAACAAGACGCGGGGACCTCCCGACGCGCTCCGCATGAACCGTCAATCTCCTCCGTCTGCCTGGCCCGGCGGTATCGGCCGGCGGCTGGCCCAAATTTCCAGAAAAACAACCAAATTGTTCGTCCGGCGCAGGCACAAACACAAATCTACTCAAGATTTAGTGCTTACACCGAATCAGCGCCGCCTGAACTGGGACACAGTCTGCGGCAGCCCACCCTCTTCGCCCTATAGCGAATTGGGGCTTGTTTTGCCAAGCAAAACGCCTGCCAAACGCGAAGGTGTGTACACCTTCGCGTTTGCTGCGGCCGCTAAGAGAAAATTCGTCTAGGCCTGATCGAGACCGTAAAGCGTATGCAGGGTGCGCACCGCAAGCTCGGTATAGGCGGTGTCGATCAAAACCGAGAATTTGATCTCGGAGGTTGTAATGGCCCGGATGTTGATATTCCGTCCGGCGAGGGCCGAGAACGCCTGGGCGGCGACACCGGCATGGCTGCGCATGCCGCTGCCGATTACCGATATCTTGGCGACATCGGTGGCGGTATCGAGCCGGGCATAGCCGATCTTGCCCTTGGCGGCCGTGATCGTGTCCTTGGCGCGGGTGTAGTCGGCCGCCGGCACCGTGAAGGTGAGATCGGTGGTCTTGCCGTCCTCGGAGACGTTCTGAACGATCATGTCGACGTTGATATTGGCATCCGCCAGCGGGCCGAAGATCGACGCTGCCACGCCGGGCTTGTCCTCGATCTGGCGTACCGAGATCTGGGCCTCGTCCTTCGAAAAGGCGATGCCGGTGACGACGTGGCTTTCCATGATCTCCTCCTCGCTGCAGATCAGCGTGCCGGGCGGCTGGTTGGCATGCGGGTCGATATCCTCGGGCTTGTCGAAGCTCGAGCGGACGAAGATCGGCATGTTGTGGACCATGCCGAGTTCCACCGAGCGGACCTGGAGCACTTTTGCGCCCTGGGAGGCCAGTTCCAGCATGTCTTCGAACGCGATCTTGTCGAGGCGGCGGGCCTTCGGCACGATTCGCGGGTCGGTGGTGTAGACGCCGTCGACGTCGGTGTAGATGTCGCAGCGGTCGGCCTTGACGGCGGCGGCGATCGCCACGGCCGAGGTGTCGGAGCCGCCGCGGCCGAGCGTGGTGATGCGATTCGTTTCGGGGTTGATGCCCTGGAAGCCGGCGATGACCGCGACTTCCTTGCGATCCCGGAAGCGCTTGATGATCTCGCTGCCGTCGATGTCCTCGATCCGGGCCGAGGCATGGGCGTCGCTGGTCTTGATCGGGATCTGCCAGCCCTGCCAGGAGCGGGCCTGGATGCCCATGCTCTGAAGCACGATGGCGAGCAGGCCCGACGTCACCTGTTCGCCGGAGGCGACCACGGCGTCGTATTCGCGCGCGTCGTGCATCGGCGAGGCCTCGGTGCACCAGGCCACCAGCTCGTTGGTTTTGCCGGACATCGCCGAGACGACCACGGCCACTTCATGGCCGGCGTCGACCTCACGCTTCACATGGCGTGCGACGTTGCGGATACGTTCGATATTGGCGACGGACGTGCCGCCGAATTTCATCACGAGGCGGCTCATGACGACGCGTGCATTCCCTCATAAGGATCAGTATGGTGACCCGCGCGAGGCAATGCCTGCGGACACCGACCGCGCGTATACATAGCGGCGGGGCCGGGGGCAAGCGGGTTCCTGCGGGGGCAGGGTAAGGTCCGGCCTAAGGTTGGGCTTGGGGGTATGGGTTAACCGAGATCATGGCGCGTTATATCGACGAGATCCTGCAACCGGGCGAGCGGGTGCTGTATTCGACCAATGCGCACTGGATCTTCTATTTTCCGGCCATCGTGGCCTGGATCGTGGCTCTCGCCTTTCTCGTCCTGATGCCGCAGGCCACCGCCGATGGCCTCAGGGTGCTGTGCCTCATAGCCGCCGGCGTCGTAGCTCTGGCCGCCCTTTACTGGACCATCAAGGGCTGGTTCCATCGCTTCACGACCGAGACCGACGTCACCAACTTGCGGGTTGTGCACAAGACGGGGTTCATCAAGCGCCGGACCTTTGAAATGGCGCTGGACAAGGTCGAGAGTGTCGATGTCGATCAGTCGATTCTTGGACGTATTCTCAACTACGGCGACGTGACGATTCGCGGCGTTGGCGAGGGGATCGAAAAGATCACGACCGTCGACTCGCCGCTCGCCTTCCGTAGTTCGATCACCACGCGGTAGGACCGCGCCTAACCATGAGCATGCAGCAAAATACTTCCGCAACCGCAAGCCCGCAGCCGGGCTCGACCGTCGACGCCGCCGAGATCGCGAAATTCTCGAAACTTTCGGCCGAGTGGTGGGATCCCAACGGCAAGATGGCGCCGCTGCACCGGATCAACCCGCTACGGCTCGGCTACATCCGCGACGCCGCCTGCCGCAAGTTCGAGCGCAATGTGCGCAGCCTCAACTGCCTCGGCGGCCTGCGCGTGCTCGACATCGGCTGCGGCGCCGGCCTGTTGTGCGAGCCGCTGTCGCGCCTCGGTGCCCAGGTCATCGGCGTCGATCCCTCGGTCAGCAACATTGCCGCCGCGAAGCTGCATGCCGACAAGAGCCATCTGTCGATCGATTACCGCTGCACCACGGTCGAGGAGATCGACCCGCGCGAGCGCTTCGACATCGTGCTGGCGATGGAAGTGGTCGAGCACGTCGTCGATGTCGGCGTTTTCCTGAAGCGCTGCGCGGCGATGCTGAAGCCGAACGGGCTGATGGTGGTCTCGACGCTGAACCGGAACTGGAAGAGCTTTGCGCTCGCCATCGTCGGCGCCGAATATGTCCTGCGCTGGCTGCCGCGCGGCACCCACGAATGGAACAAGTTCGTCACCCCCGACGAGCTGGCGAAGTATCTTTTGGACAACCGTCTCGTCATCACCGAGCAGACCGGCGTCGTCTACTCACCCTTCGCCGACAAATGGACCCTCTCCTCCGACATGGACGTGAACTACATGGTCGTGGCGGAAGGGATGGTGTGATGTTCCGAGCTGGTCACTCACGGGCAGGTGTCGTCCCTGCGAACGCAGGGACCCATAACCACCGGCCGATCTAATTAAGACAGGCGCCCCGAGCATGTACTACGTCTACATCCTCGCCAGCCGCCACCACGGAACGCTCTACATCGGCATCACCAACTCGCTCCAGAAGCGGTTGGAAGAGCACCGGACCGGCAAGGGCTCGAAATTCGTTAAGCGTTACGACGTGTACCGGCTCGTCTACACCGAGGCTTTCGAGCGAGCGGAAGAGGCGATTGCCCGCGAAAAGCAGCTGAAACGCTGGAAACGCGACTGGAAGATCGAACTGATCGAGCGGGAAAATCCCGAGTGGCGTGACCTGGGCGATCTGCTGGTTTGACGGTGTGATGTTGCCAAGCAAGTGCTGTCGTCCCTGCGAACGCAGGGACCCATACCGCGGAATCTGTCGGTAGCGGCGCGGTGGTAGACGTGCGGGTCGGCAGTCTTCGCCACACTTCTCCCTGGGGGTATGGGTCCCTGCGTTCGCAGGGACGACACCGAATTTGTTGCGTGAGCATCGCTCCTATGATCTGGGCGTGATTGACCTGCTTCGCCGCTAACGGCAGGTTGGCCAAAGTCTTCAGCCCTCCGCCTCATTTCCACCCATGCTCACCATCGCCAGCCTCTGGATTCCCTTTACCGTCATTGCTGCGCTCGGCCAGGTCGCGCGCAATGCGATGCAGCGGTCGCTGACGAAGCCGCTGGGGACCTGGGGCGCGACCAATATCCGCTTCCTGTTCGGCTTCCCGTTCTCGCTGCTGTTTCTGGGCGTGGTGCTGGTGGCAACCGGTGATCACCTCGGCATGCCGCCGACCGTGTTCTGGCCCTGGCTGCTGCTCGGGGCGCTCAGCCAGATCGTCGCCACCGGGCTGATGCTGCTCGCGATGAACGATCGCTCCTTCGTGGTGACGACGGCCTACCTGAAGACCGAGGCGATCCAGACCGCGATTTTCGGCTTCGTGTTCCTCGGCGATCATCTGACCTGGCTGAAGGTATTGGCGATCGTGATCGCGACCGTCGGCGTCGTCATCACCGCACTTCGGCCCGGCGGCGAGAAGAGCTTTGCGGAATTGAGGCCGACCATCACGGGCCTCGTTGCAGCCGCGGCGTTCGCGCTCTCAGCCGTTGGCTTCCGCGGCGCCATCATCAACGTGCCTGACGTCTCCTTCGTGACGGCGGCGTCGTTCACACTGGTGCTCGGCCTGTTCGTGCAGACGCTGATCCTGACCATCTATCTGCTCTGGCGCGCGCCAAAGGTGCTCCAGTCGATCCTGGGATTGTGGAAGCCGTCGCTGCTCGCCGGCTTCATGGGCGCCTTCGCCTCGCAGTTCTGGTTCCTGGCTTTCGCGCTGACGGCCGCCGCCAATGTCCGCACGCTCGCTTTGATCGAGGTGCTGTTCGCGCAAGGCGTGGCGTACTACTCGTTCAAGCAGCCGATCGCGCCGCGCGAGATCTTTGGTATCGCGCTGATCGTGGTTGGAGTCGCGTTGCTGGTGGGAGTCTGACGCGCTTCGCGCGTCAGTTCCGGTCTTCCGGCAGCGTCGGCAGCGGTGACACCTCGATGCCTTCGTCGATCAGCGACTTGGCCTCGTCGGGCGAAGCCTCGCCATAGATCGGGCGGTGCTCCTTGTCGCCGTAATGCATCGCGCGGGCTTCGTTCGCAAAGCGCTCGCCGACATTGTCGGCGTGCTTGACGATGTGATCGCGCAGCTCCTTGAGCTTGGCGCGCAACTCGCGCTCCTGCGCCATCATCAGCGAGGTCGGTCCCGACGGCGCAGCCTCGGGCGCTGGCGTTGAGGCCGGCTCCGGCGGCGGCGTCGCCCGTCCGCGGCCCTTCTTGCCGATGATCCGCGGGGCCATGATCGCCTTCTCGACCTTGGCCGAGCCGCAGATCGGGCAAGTCACGAGCTTGCGCTTCACCTGCGAATCATAAGCCGACGAGCTCTGGAACCAGCTTTCGAATGCGTGGCTTTGGTCGCAGTGGAGCGCGTAGCGGATCATGCCGATCCCCGCACGAGGTGGAGATGGTCCGGCCCGGCCTTGGGATCGGCGACGCCGAAGCGGCGGCCGTGCTGGAGCGAGGGGATCGCGCGGCGGGCGGTCTCGACCTTGGCCGGGTCGATCTTGGCCATGATGATGCCGGGCTCGACATCGCCCTCGGCGAGGATCTCGCCCCAGGGGTCGATGATCAGCGAGTGACCATAGGTCTCGCGCTTGTTCTCGTGCAGGCCGGCCTGCGCCGCCGCGAAGATGAAGCAGCCGGTCTCGATCGCGCGTGAGCGCAGCAGGATGTGCCAGTGCGCCTCGCCGGTCTTGCGGGTGAAGGCCGAGGGCACGGTGATGAAATACGCGCCGCTCTCGGCCAGCGCGCGGTAGAGCGCGGGGAAGCGCACGTCGTAGCAGATCGTCAGCCCGACGCGGCCCCAGGGCAGGTCGGAGATCACGGCGGTCTCGCCCGGCTGGTAGTTGGCGGATTCGCGATAGCTCTCGCCGTCCGGCAACTCGATGTCGAACATGTGGATCTTGTCGTAGCTCGCGAGCACATTGCCCTCGGGCCCGATCAGGAAGGACCGATTGACCGCCTTCTCCGGCGAGAAGCGCAGCGCCAGCGATCCGACATGGATGTGGATCTTCAGCTCGGCCGCGAGCGCGCGATAGGCCCTCAGCGAGGTGTCGTCCTCTTCGCTCTGGAGGTGCTCGAACAGCGCCGTGCGGTTGAGCTGCATCATATTGCTGACTTCGGGCGTCTGCACGTAGTCGGCGCCATCGGCCGCAGCCTGCCGGATCAGCCTGGTGGCCTGCGCGAGGCTGGGCTCCGGCATCAGGCCGGTGCGCATCTGCACCATCGCGGCGGTGAAGGTGCGATCTTGAGCTTGATCCTGGCTCATGACACCGCCTTTACGCTTTCGAGCAGGCCGTCGAGCTTGCCCTCGCGGTCGAGCGCATAGAGCTCGTCGCAACCGCCGACATGGGTTCCGCCGATCCAGATCTGCGGGAAAGTCGAGCCCCCGCCGGCGCGGTCGTACATCTCTTCGCGCCAGGACGGGTTCTTGGCGATGTCGAACTCCGTGAAGGTCGCCTTCTTGCGGGTCAGCAGCGATTTGGCGGCGGAACAATAGCCACAGCCCGGCCTGGTGTAGATTTCGACAGCGTCGGTCATGTCGTCTGGCGCTCTCATGTCATGAAGTCATTGAATTATATGGGACGGGGGCCGCTCTCGACAACCCGGGCGAAGACCAGCACGTCCACCTGGGCCGCCTTGGCACGGAGCAGGGCTCGCGCACAGGCGTCCAGCGTCGCCCCCGAGGTCAGGACATCGTCGATCAGGACGATGCGACGGCCCTGGATGTCCGCCTGGCGGTCGGGGGATACCTGAAATGCGCCCTGCACATTGGTGGCGCGCTGGGTCCGCGACAGGCCGATCTGCTGCTCGGTCGCGCGCACCCGGCGCAGCACGTCGCCGCGCACCCTGACACCGCTCTGCCGCGCGATGATGCGCGCCAGCGCCCCGGACTGGTTGTAGCGGCGGCGCCATGCCCGGCGCCAATGCAGGGGAACGGGCACCAGCATGTCGGCTCCGGTGAGCAGTTCGGCGCCCGCGCGCGCCATCCAGCGGCCCATGGCCGGCGCCAGATCGGTACGGTCCTGGTATTTCAGCGCATGCACCAGCGTGCGCGCGACGTCGTCATAGCGCACCGCCGCGCGTGCACGCTGGTAGGCCGGCGGGCTCGCGATCGCCTCCATCGACAGCATCTCGGGGCCGGGATCATAGACGAAGGGAATGCCGAGCCGCGGGCAATAGGGCCGTTCGATGAACGACAGCCGCGCCCAGCAGGCCGCGCAGACGCCCTCGCCATCGACCGGCTCGCGGCAGGACACGCACAGCGTCGGCAGCGCAATGTCAAGCGCGAGCCGTGCGGCGCGTGACAGCACGTGGCGGCCGGCCGTCCACGCGGCACGCAACGGCGCGGCGATGGAGCGGGTGGGGGCGATGTCGGCTTCCATGGGGGGAGGCTAGCGTTCCGCTTGCGAGGGCTCAAGTGACTCAGTCTCGTGCCCCGGACGCAGCGCAGCAGCGCTAAGAGCGCTGCTGCGCGTCCGGGACACGAGAGAGGAGATTGCCATGGCGGTCGTGATCGGCGTAACCAGCGGCATGGCCCAGAACCCGCAAATCCCGCCCGCTCTGTTCGATCGCGCATTGCTGCATGCGCGGCAGCGGCGCGCACATGCGCAGGGCAAGGCGACATTCCTGCTCGATCGCGTTGCAGAGGACATGACCGACCGGCTGGCCGCCGTGATGCGGGAGTTTCATGCTGCGGCCGATCTCTGGACGCCCGGAGAGGGGCTCACGGGGCCGCCATCACTTCGGCGGATCGCGCTCGACGAAGCGGGCGCGGAAAAACTGCCCTTTGCCCCGGAAAGTCTCGACCTCGTCGTCTCGGCGCTGGCGCTGCAATTCGTCAACGACCTGCCGGGCGTGTTCGCGCAGATCCGCCGTGCGCTGAAGCCCGATGGTCTGCTGCTCGCCGCGATGATCGGAGGCGACAGTTTAACGGAGCTGCGGCAGGCCTTTGCCGCGGCGGAGGCCGAATGCGAGGGCGGCGTGTCGCCGCGCGTGGCCCCGTTCGCGGATTTGCGCGACATCGGCGCGCTGTTGCAGCGCGCAGGCTTTGCGCTTCCGGTCACCGATGTCGACCGTGTCGTGGTGCGCTACGCCAATGCGTTTGCGCTGATGCAGGATCTCCGCCGCATGGGCGCGGCCAATGTGCTGATCGAGCGGCGGCGCACGCCGACGCCCCGCGCGACGCTGCTGCGCATGGCCGAAATCTACGCCGAACGCTTTGCCGATGCCGACGGCCGCATCCGTGCGACATTCGACATCATCTGGCTCTCCGGCTGGGCCCCGCATGCGAGCCAGCAGCAGCCGCTCAAGCCGGGGTCGGCGAAAGCGAGCCTGGCGGAGGCGGTGAAGAAGGCGGGGAAAGAGTAATCCTCATGGTGAGGAGGCGCGTCAGCGCCTAGCGGACGATGCTTCGCATCGCCGCGAGAACCATGCAGGCCCTGCTGTTGCCGTGTGGCCATCCTTCGAGACGCGCGTGCCGCGCTCCTCAGGATGAGGTCCGGCCTCACATCAGCAAATCAATGAGATGCGGGATCAGCGGGATGTCCGCGGGCGGCATCGGGTAGTCGCGCAGCTTGTTGGCGCGGACCCAGGCCAGGGTCTGGCCTTCGCGCGGGGTGACCAGCCCCTCCCAGCGCCGGCAGATGTAAAGCGGCATCAGCAGGTGAAAGGTCTCGTAGCCGTAGCTCGCAAAGGTCAGCGGCGCCAGGCACGGTTCGGCGACGGTGATGCCGAGCTCTTCATGCAGCTCGCGGATCAGGCTCTGCTCCGGCCGCTCGCCGGGCTCGAGCTTGCCGCCGGGGAATTCCCAGAGGCCCGCAAGCGTCTTGCCCTCCGGGCGCTGCGCGATCAGGACGCGCTTGTCGGCGTCGACGAGCGCGCAGGCCACCACCAGTGTCAGTTTGAGATCGGCCATCGGCGTCCGCTTAAGACCTGTAGTCCCCGTTGATCGCGACATATTCCTTGGTGAGGTCGCAGGTCAGCACGCGGTCGCGGCCCTTGCCGAGGCCGAGCGAGACCTTGATCGCGATCTCCGGCGCCTTCATCGCCTCCGACACCTGCTTCTCGTCATAGGACGGATCGCGCGTGCCGCTCTTGGCGACGCGGATGCCGTTGAAGGAGATCGAGAGCTTGTCGCGATCGGCCGGCTCGCCGGCCTTGCCGACCGCCATCACCACGCGGCCCCAATTGGCGTCCTCGCCGGCGATTGCGGTCTTGACCAGCGGCGAGTTGGCAATCGACATCGCGATCTTGCGCGCCGAGGCCTTGGTCTTGGCGCCCTCGACGGTGATCTCGACCAGCTTTCGCGCGCCTTCGCCGTCGCGGGCGACCTGCTCGGAGAGATTGGCGAGCACCTGGTTGAAGGCCTTGACGAAGGCCTTCAGGCGGGGATCGCTGGCCCGGCTGATCTTTGGCGCGCCGTGCTCGGCGGCGGCGCCGGTGGCGAAGGCCAGCAGCGTGTCCGAGGTCGAGGTGTCGCCGTCGATCGTCACCGCGTTGAAGGTGTCCTCGACGCCGGCCTTGAGCAGCGCTTGCAGGGCGGCCGGCGCGATCGGCGCGTCGGTGAAGATGAAGGACAGCATCGTCGCCATGTCGGGGGCGATCATGCCGGCGCCCTTGGCCATGCCGTTGATGGTAACCTTGGCCTTGCCGAGCTTGACGGTCGCGGTCGCGACCTTCGGGAAGGTGTCGGTGGTCATGATCGCCTTGGCCGCGGCGAGATAGTCGCCGGACTCGGCCGTCTCGGCCAGCCGGCCAAGCACACCGTCGAACTTGGTCGCGTCCAGCGGCTCGCCGATCACGCCGGTCGAGGCCAGGAAGATCTCACCCTCGCTGCATCCGACCGCCTTGGCCGCGATCTTCGCGGTCAGTGCGGTGGAGCTGCGGCCGGTCTTACCGGTGAAGGCATTGGCGTTGCCGGAATTCACCACCAGCGCGCGCGCCTTGCCGCCCTTCAGCTTGGCGCGGCACCATTCCACCGGTGCGGAGGGGCATTTCGACCTGGTGAAGACGCCCGCGACCGCGGTGCCCTTGTCCATCACCGCCAGCAGCACGTCGGTGCGGTTCTTGTAGCGGATGCCGGCTTCGGCCGTCGCAAGACGGACACCCGCGATCACGGGCATGTCGGGGACAGTTTTGGGGGCGAGCGGGGAGACGGAGGAGGACATCGGGGCGCCTTGGTGAGGTCTGGATATGCAGATGGCCGGGCATTTGCCCGGCCATTGCGACGTTAGATACTATTGGCGTCCGCGAAGTGACAGCGAATTCTTACTTCTTCGCGGGGGGCGCCATCTTGCTGTCGGACGGCTTGGCAGGGTCGGCCGGCTTGGCATCCGGCTTGGCATCCGCCGCGGGCTGGTCCAGCCGCTCGACCTTGGCTTCAGTGCGGAGCTTGGCGACGAAGTCGGCCTGGGCCTTGCGGGTGACGTAGCTCTCGATCTGGGCCTTGACCTGCTCGAAGTCCGGCGCCTTGCGGCTGCGCTTTTCCTCGACCTTGATGATGTGCCAGCCGAACTGCGACTTCACGGGATCGGAGATCTTGCCTGGCTCCAGCGCGAAGGCCACGGCCGAGAATTCCGGCACCATCTGCTCCTTGGTGAAGAAGCCGAGGTCGCCGCCATCGGCGGAGCCCGGATCCTTGGACTTCTTCTTGGCGAGCTCGGCGAAATCGGCGCCCTTGTCGAGCTCGGCCTTCACCGCCTTGGCCTCGTCCTCGGTCTCGACCAGGATGTGGCGGGCGCGTACCTCCTGCTCGCCGGTGATCTGCTTGGAGGCCTCCTCATAGACCTTCTTCATGGCGTCGGGGGTGTTGGCGGCCTTGCCCTCGTTGGCGAGCAGGCTATCCATCAGCAGGCGGTTGCGGGCGAACGCCAGGCGCTTCTTGAACTCCTCGCTGTCGGCAACCTTCTTGTCCTCGGCAGCCTTGCTGACGATTTTCATGTCGATCAGGAAGGACAGGACGTTCTCGTCCTTGGTCGCCGGGTCCATCTGGGCGAGGCTCGCCCCGAGTTCCTCCTCGGCCATGGCGACGTCGCTCTTCTTGATTTCCGCGCCATTGACCTTCGCCAGCACCGGATCGTCGGCGGCCCGGCCGGGACCCGCGATCAGCGCCAGCGCAAGGCAGCCCACGAGGGCGGTGGCGAGGCCGAAGCGCAGGCCGGTTTTGGTTACCGGGAACGAGGTGGTCATGGAAAATCCTTTTGTTGAAGCAGGGGGCTGCTCGAAGCGGGCGGACACTCGCCTAATTCAGGGGGCCTTGGCAACGCGAAAAGTCTGTCAAAATGATGAATTAGCCGCAATGCGCCCGCCGTTGACAAGGCCCTGACCGGGCCATATCTCTGCCCGGTCGCGACCATGGCGATGGCGTTTATTTTGCTGCGTTTTTGGCCGTTGAACCCAGACTTGCCCAATTCCCACCCATATGGCGGATGACCCCCCGCAGTCCGGGCTCTGGCGCCATCAGGCGTCACGGTGAGTTGATAGGCAGGGGGGTGACAACTTCTTGGCTGCAACGCGGTTGAATCGCGAACACAGGAACTAGGCATGATCGGCGCGCTCGCCCGCAAGTTTTTCGGCTCCGCCAACGACCGGCGGGTGAAGGGATACCAGTCCCGCGTCAACGCGATCAACGCGCTGGAGCCGGAGGTTTCGAAACTCTCCGACGAGGCGCTGAAGGCCCGTACCGCCGAATTCAAGAAGCAGCTCGCCGAGGGCAAGACGCTCGACGATCTGCTGGTGCCGGCCTTCGCCACCGTGCGCGAAGCCGCCAAGCGCACGCTCGGCCAGCGGCATTTCGACGTGCAGCTGATCGGCGGCATCGTGCTGCACGAGGGCGACATCGCCGAGATGAAGACCGGCGAAGGCAAGACGCTGGTCGCAACGCTCGCGGTGTACCTCAACGCGCTCGCGGGCAAAGGCGTCCACGTCGTCACCGTCAACGACTACCTCGCCCGCCGCGACTCCGGCTGGATGGGTCAGATCTACGGCTTCCTCGGCATGACCACCGGCGTGATCGTGCACGGCCTGGACGATGCCGAGCGCAAGACGGCCTATGCCTGTGACATCACCTACGGCACCAACAACGAATACGGCTTCGACTATCTGCGCGACAACATGAAGTACCGGCTCGAGGACATGGTCCAGCGGCCGCACTTCTACGCCATCGTCGACGAGGTCGACTCCATCCTGATCGACGAAGCGCGCACGCCGCTGATCATCTCCGGCCCGCTCGACGACCGTTCGGACTTCTACAATACCATCGACGGCTTCCTGCCCAAGCTCGACAAGACCGATTACGAGGTCGACGAGAAGCAGCGTACGGTGACGCTGACCGAAGGCGGCATGGAGAAGATCGAGACGTTGCTGCGCGACGCCGGCCAGCTCAAGGGCGAGTCGCTCTACGACGTCGAGAACGTTTCCGTCGTGCACCACATCAACCAGGCGCTGCGCGCCCACACCCTGTTCACGCGCGACAAGGACTACATCGTCCGCGACGACGAGGTCGTCATCATCGACGAGTTCACCGGACGCATGATGGCCGGCCGGCGCTATTCGGAAGGCCTGCACCAGGCGCTTGAAGCCAAGGAGCATGTCCAGGTCCAGCCGGAAAACCAGACGCTGGCCTCGATCACCTTCCAGAACTATTTCCGGATGTACGAAAAGCTCGCCGGCATGACCGGCACGGCGCTGACCGAAGCCGACGAATTGTTCGACATCTACAAGCTCGAGGTCGTGGAAATCCCGACCAACCTCGCAGTCGCCCGTCTGGACGAGGACGACGAGGTCTATCGCACCCAGAACGAGAAATACGCCGCGATCCTGGCCGAGATCGAGCGCGCCAATGCGCGGCTGCAGCCGGTGCTGGTCGGCACCGCCTCGATCGAAAAATCGGAAGTGATCGCCGAATACCTCAAGAAGCACGGCTACCGGCAGATCGATTTCGGCAACGAGAACTCGATGCAGAAGCTGTACGCCGCGGCCCGCGCCGGCAAGCCGGCAAAGCTGTTCGCGGTGCTGAACGCGCGCTTCCACGAGCAGGAAGCCTATATCGTCGCGGAAGCCGGCGTGCCCGGCGCGATCACGATCGCCACCAACATGGCCGGCCGCGGTACCGACATCAAGCTCGGCGGCTCGCTCGAGATGCGGATCCAGCAGGAGACTGCGGGCATCGAGGACGAGGCCGAGAAGGCGAAGAAGATCGAGCAGATCAAGGCCGACATCGAGCACTTCCGCGACATCGTGCTGAAGGCCGAGGAAGAGGTCGAGATCGAGCCGGCGAAGGGTAGCAAGCCCGCCAAGACCGTGAAGAAGCCCGGCGGCCTCTACATCATGGGATCCGAGCGTCACGAATCCCGCCGCATCGACAACCAGCTGCGCGGCCGTTCCGGCCGTCAGGGCGACCCCGGCCGCTCGAAGTTCTTCCTGTCGCTGGAAGACGATCTGATGCGCATCTTCGGCTCGGATCGCCTCGACAGCATGCTGCAGCGTCTCGGCCTCAAGGAAGGCGAGGCGATCATCCATCCCTGGATCAACAAGGCGCTGGAGAAGGCGCAGCAGAAGGTCGAGGCGCGCAACTTCGACATCCGCAAGAACCTGCTCAAGTTCGACAACGTCCAGAACGACCAGCGCAAGGTGATCTTCGACCAGCGCGTCGACCTGATGAAGGACGAGAGCGTCGCCGAGACGATCTCCGACATGCGGCACGCCTTCATCGACGATCTCGTCGCCAAGCACGTGCCCGAGCATGCCTATGCCGAGCAGTGGGACGTGGCCGGCCTGAAGGAAGAGCTGAAGCGCGTGCTCGATCTCGACCTGCCGGTCGACGACTGGGCCAAGGAAGAGGGCATCGCCGACGAGGAGCTGCTCACCCGCATCGAGACCAAAGCCGAGGAGCACATGGCGGCCAAGGTCGGGCAATGGGGTCCCGACGTGATGCGTTACGTCGAGAAGACCATTTTGCTCCAGACGCTCGACCATCTCTGGCGCGAGCATCTGATCATGCTCGACCATCTGCGCCAGGTCATCGGCCTGCGTGGCTACGGCCAGCGCGATCCGTTGCAGGAGTACAAGACCGAGGCCTTCAATCTCTTCCAGGAGATGAGCGCGCATCTGCGCGAGGCCGTCACGGCGCAGCTGATGCGCGTCGAGATCGTCCCGCCGGAGCAGGAAGCTCCTGTCCTGCCGCAGATGGAAGCGCACAAGTTCGACCCGAACACCGGCGAGGACGAAATGGCGCTCGCCAGCGTCACGCTCGGTGCGCAGGCTTCCGATGCAGCTCTTCGCGATCCGAAGAACCCGGCAAGCTGGGGCAAGGTCGGCCGCAACGAGGATTGCCCGTGTGGCTCAGGCAAGAAGTACAAGCACTGTCACGGGCGGTACGCGTAAGGGCGCTGGCGAACGGTGGCTGTCGTGATGATGCAGATTCGTCACGACGGCCTTAAGTGGATAACTCCCTTGACGTCGCTGACAGCGCTCGCTGTCTTGTTGGCGATGGCGGTCTCAGCATCTGCCGAGGTCGATGCAGAACGATTCTTCCCCATATCGATCGGTTGCCCGGCCGGCTCGGCCGACGAGTTGTCTCTCGTGAGTGCGAACGCGGCTGGCCGATACACCCGAATGGCGATGAAGGGTAACAGGCTGACCCTTTCCGTTCGCCACCAAGGCACCGATTGGAAGTTTCGGACAAACTACGATGTTGCTGAAGACGAGATTGATCGCCGTCTGGAGGAGCGAACTCGAACGCTGCTCCGAAATTCTCTCCAGGCACTGCGGGATTTTGAAAAGGGACATTTGCGACGGCACGAAGGAGTACTTTGCCCGTTACCAGCAAATGCTGGCGGACAACCGCCGGATAACCGGAGCCAGGTGGCCAATTTCGGAATGATGGGAATGGAGGGCAAGCCTTGGGAATCCGCGGCGCGGTACAAAGCAGCTTGCCGTGGCGACGACTCATCCAGCTGCTTTTGATTTACCCGCGAGAGCCTCTGCAATCGTGTAGCGGCCATTGTCCTTTGCCTCGATCCGCTCGCGATGAAACGACACGATCTCGGCGAAAGGATGCTCGAGCTCTTCCGCGATCAGCTCGGTTGTCAACGCATCCGCGGCCTCCCAGCTCGACGCTCGCCTCAGCACGTCGAGCAGCAGCAACCGTGTGTCCATCGACCTGATCCTGTGTCCTGCTAGATGTGCAGCGGCCTTGAGGCGCAACGCGGTCGCCTCCGATAGCGCCTTCCGGTCGTCGGCGACCCAGGCCGCAGAGAGCGTACTCAGGAACGCCGCCCGCCGGTCGCCGCAGTGCACGTCGAAGGCGGCGCGGGCCAGAAAACGCCGCTCCACCGGATCGGGCGAGGGATCGGTCGAGGCGGCGCGGAATTCGGCGGTCTCGACGAAGGTCATTGCGCGTTCGTCTCCCTTCTCGAGATCGAAGGCCACGTAGCCGCAAAACGGGCACTCCTGCAGCCAAGTGTCGATTGTGGAGCGCTCCATTCCGGCCGATCGTTGATCGAGGTCGGGTGAGCCGAACGAGTTCGTGCTCATCAGGATGGTCTGCTCGGACGTCTTGCCGCAGCAATAGCAGCGCAGCCTCTTGGTGTCGTAGCTGGTCATCCTGAATGTTCCTCTATGCGCCCCATCGTTTCCTCGTGATGCCGCGAACCATCTCCGATGTACGGACGAGTCGCTCGACGAGATTGCCGCGACCGCGGTAGAGCACCTGCTTGTCCCCTGCCAAATCCCTGATCTCTTGCCGGACGGTCGGTTTGCCGGCGTCGAGGAAACGGCGCAGCACGTCGTGGCTGCGCTCCAGCAATGGCTCAGCCTCCATCGATCCGGCATCGGCATAGCCATGCGCGAGCTCGCTGAGAATCCAGAGCAGAGCCGCGGCATCGTCACCGTAGATGCGCTCGCAGATCGACAGCAGGCGCTTGAGGAGAGGGGCGGCGTGGTGAAACTGGCCGCTTTCCAGGCATGCGCGCGAAATCCTCTCCAACGTTCGTTGGACCTCCACGCTGTCCGGACCGGATTGCTCCTCGTAGATCGTGAGAGCCGCCTCGAACAGCACGCGTGCCCTGCGGATGCCTTCCGGCTCGTAGCGCGGCCGCTCGAATTGGCTCGATGAGATCAGCGTCACCGCGAGCGGGACCATCGCCGCGGCCGCCTCCTTGGTGGTCTCGCCAAAGGCGGCGTCCATCGCATCGAGATGTTGCTCGAGATAGCGGTCGGCCTGCTCCCGCTTGCGTTCGCGAAGGCAGATATCGATCAGGGTTCCGAGCGTCGGCACGACGTCTGCGCTGTGGGCGCCTTTCAAACGTTCCTTGATCGCGAGGCTGCGTTCGAGCAGCCTTCGTGCATCCGCCAGCCGATTGAGATTGAGATAGATCGAAGCAAGCGAGTCGCATTGGTCGCTGATGCGCCGATCGAATTCCCCCTGCGTGCTCGCCATGATGTCGAGCCGCTTCAGCAGGAACGGCTCGCGCGCCTTGAAGCTCATGGGGTGGCGCTGGCCGAGCCACCCGTCAATCCAGGGCAGGATCGACGCGGGTCCGCGCAGCGTCTCCCGAATCGCGAGGCAGCGCTCGAAATAGGGGACCGCGTCCTCCGATTCCTCATATTGGCAGATCAGGCCGGCGAGCGTGTCGAGCGCCACTGCGACCTCCTCGCTCGCCGCGCCGAACTTCTTCTCGAGTCCCGCAATGTGGACGAGATGTTTGTCGACCATGTGAGATGTCATGAAAGCAACGGCCTTGGAGGGTGAAGTCTCGGGTTCTATGCGCCGCCGCACTTCTCGATGGCGGATCGCCAGTTCGCGGCGTCGATGCGCGGCAGTCGATAGCTGTTCGGTCCCTGCGAAATGATCAACGGGTCCGCGCGCTCGATCACGTCCAGCAGGCGTGACTGCGCCTTCTGCCATCGCTTGCCGAACAGCTCCGGATCCTGCCGGGAAAAGCCGAGGTCCCATTGCACGAAACTCGTTTGGTCCGCGCCTTCAGGCTCTTCAAACTCACCATGCAGCGTCACGCGAGCACGAACCCTGCCTATGGCGATGGAAGCTTTGCCGGCCTTCTTTGCCGTGCCCGGATATTTGGCGTGCAGCCCGAACGCGCGGCCGCACCCGAGCTGGAACATCATCGCTCCGTTTTCCGCATAACTCAGCGAGGGAAGCTTGCGTGAATCGAATTCAAGCTTCCAGCCGTCGGCCCGGCCGAGGGCGGAAAGCAACAAAAGGAAGAACAACGCCATCAGGGCAATTGAGAGTGGCTGGCGAGCCTGTGACATCGTGGATCGGCCTGTGCGGGATATGAATTTCGGAGCTTTGCTGACGAGGCTCGGTTTGTCCATCGGCGACCAATTGATTGGGGGGCTGACGACGAGAGCGACTCATTTGGTTAGCGGCGCATCACGCTTGGGTTGTCATGCCTTATTCGGCTCGGCTTCAGGCCGAATGATTGCCTGCACAGGGGGCCGAACGCGCCGGCGGAAGCCAGAACGCCGGCGCCGACATTCGCGGGCTCGGCCCGAAAGCCCTTCACCCTTCCGCCCGGCCCGACGGTCGCGGTCACGTCGCAGAAGAAATCTTCGAGGCGCGCGCCATCGTCGTCGGGCCGTTCGGAAGCGGTCGTGGCCTTGAGCCGCCACTGATAGATTTGGCCGCCGCCGCTTGCCCCCGTGATATGATCAGGCGGCCCGTATGTCTGCATGAGTTCGACAATGCGGGCGCCGATCGGTGGATCGACGGGACTGCCCGCAGCCTGGCCGATCGATCCGAGCGCAGACGCGGCAAAAGCAGCTAGATAAAGGATGGGCCGGACGCGGTTAAAGCTCATGTCGTCCGCCTTCAATCTCGCAGTTTCGCGGCAGGCTTCAGCGTCCGCCCGATACGCCGCTCTCGCGATTTCGTGGAGGTGGTCCTGGTGAATAGCGGGGCGTGGCCCGATTTGCCGAGCCGCTGCTCCCGGCCGCGATCCCTGCAATCCCGATCGCCGCGCCCAGCAGATCGGCGGCGCTGATGCCGCTCGAGGAGCTCTCGCCGCCGCCGGTGTAGACCAGGTTGTGGCCGTGGACCGTGGTGCTACCGCAGGTGGCGCAGCAGTCCTCGCAACCATGCTTGTCGTCCGGACCAACGCCCCAGTAGGGGCTGGCGCTACCCGTCGCCCAAGCCCCAAAGCAGATTTTCTCGCCGGGCTGACAGCTCAAACGATACTTGTGCAGCTGCGAATCGTTCAAAGCGTAGGCTTCGCCTCCGCCCGGCCATTCATGATTGCGGCCCTGCGAGTAGAAGCTTGCCTGGATCCGGAACTTGTAGCTGCTTCTCAGAGCGAAGACGACGACGTTCGGACCGAAATCGCTCGACGCAGCTTCTGCCGGGCGCGGGGAGGGCCGCTTCGCATCTGATTCCATCTGCCGCATTTCCATCTCGAGCTTTGCGGCTTCCCGCTCGGTCCGGCGCCTGTCGTCGTCCTTCTGCCTCGCTTCGATGGCCTGCATCTCCGCGTTCAGCCTGGCGAGTTCGTCGGCGCTCTTGTCGCCCGGTGCCCGGCTCGATCCGCTCACGCCCGATTCGGGTGCCTGCCTGAGGCGGTCGCTGCGCATCTTTTCCAGGATCGCGGATTCCTTGGCATTGACCTGATCCTGAATCTGCTTCTGGCGCTCCTGGTCTCTGGCGATATCGGGCGGAACCGCGGGTTTCTTGCCCTGAAGCTCGTCGACTTTGTCACGCAGCGAATTCGGCGTGGCGCACACGCCGTTGTTCTTGGACGTCTGGACGAAATCCAGGTGCTGCCTTTCGCAATCGAGGCAGTTTCGATACAGGGAATCGAGCTCCGCAGAGATCATCTTGCAGGACCAGTTGGGTCCGAACTTCTGCTGGAGCGTCTCCGAACGTGCTGCGCCGGCGGCGACCGCCAGGACGGCGATCAGAACCCATCGTTTCAATTCGAACGTCCCTTTCACGTGCCACCCATCCAGGTCGCCGGTCGCTGACGCCCTCACGAAGAGGTCCTGGACAGTTCTGCGTGACCCCAGCCAAAATGCCAGCGATATTGCAATAGATTCGGCGGCGCTTAACCCAACGGGTTATGCGCCGCTAACGATACTGATGATGCTTGATCGCTTTGGAAAAGGAAAGATCGGTATGAAGCATGCGCCCGTGCGCGATCCCGTTTTCAACATTGCTGCGCTGCGGCGTCTTTGGCGCCGGGCGACGGTCGCTGGCGTACTGTATTTGCTGCTTGCGTCCACGCTATCTGCCCAAGCCCCGCCAGTCAGCAAGTGGGCCAAAATCACGGTTACCGGCTGCACGACTTTTACCAAGAACGGCAAGGTGGACTTCAAATCGCCATGCGCAACCGAGACTTTCTACCTCGGGATACTGGGCGATGGTTATCGCTTCAGCTTGCTCGAGAACAAAGTGAGCTGCGCAGCCAACGAAAAGCGTGTCATCCGAGCGAAGACTGACGGCGCTGATACAGTGGCCTTGATCGAAGCGGATTGTCGAACGTCGGCGGCGTCCTTCGCGATCAACTGGAGCCACACTTACAAGGGCGTCGAGGGAGGGTACAAATCCAGGGATGGTGGCCCGCTCTATTATATCCAGAAGCACTCGGGAGTGGTCGAAATCGAACGTCGCTCCGAATCGGATTGTAACGTCACTTCGCTTTCGAAGTCTCTCCGCACCGTCGTTCCCGAAGGATATGACTATGCGCAACGACCTTCGCCCGCGGAGCTCAAGGGTTGGGAATCTTCGTTCAAATCGCCTGTCTGCCGCCTCTACGACAGTGCCAAGGCGGCTTGCGGTCAGGACACATGCGATTGAACCAGGATGCAGCGCATGAGGCGGCTTTACCTCGGCGGGGCGGCCTCAGTCAGGAAATGGAATGGTGCCTCAAGGCGGGGTCCGTGACCGGACCAGCCGCCTCAGCGCTTCCCTTGCGTGAAATTCCACTCAATTCGAGCTGTCGATCAAACTCTCCAGCAGCCGCTTCAATTCGCTCGTCGACTTGTCGCCGTAGCTCTCCAGGATGTGCTCCTCCTGGTCCACTGCGAGCGAGTTGAGCTTCTTGCACAGCACCTTGCCGCGGTCGGAGATGAACATCAAAACCTTGCGGCGGTCGTTCGGGTCCTGCACGCGATAGACCAGCGTGTCGGAGACCATGCGGTCGATCATCTTGGTCAGCGTCGGATGATTGAGCAGCACCGCGTCTGCGAGTTCGCCCATCGAGTGGCCATCGCCGTCCGACAACACCTTAAGGATGCGCCACTGCTCGACGGGAACGCCTTCCTTGCTGAGGCGCAGTTCCAGCTGCCGGTTGATCTCCCGGTTGGCTTGCGCCAGCAGGTAGGCGAGGTGTTCGGTGATCGGGGAGTTCGGTTTTGCCACGGCTAAGACTTCGTCTTGACCCAAATGAGTGAATGTCTTGCAATCAATGCTGCATCTATATGCACTTCAATTGTTGAATATTCAATATTTTCAAAATAGGATGTTTGCCTAACAAAAGGGCGGATGCCGCGGCCGCCTGCTCATTGTGCTTTCAGGTCTGGTGCCAGACAGGAGTTGGCGTGCGCGCGACGGTAAACTTCCCGGCTCACGGCAGTCCGGCGATGCCGCCGTCCTTGCTGCTGAGGAATCTGTCGTCGTCGGGAGCCGATAGCTCGCTGTCGCCGGGCGATCATGCCTTCCGCAGGCGGCGTGGCGCGAACAAGCTGCGCATCGGCGGCTTCATCTGCTGCACGGGATCGCCGGGGGTGTGGGGCCCCTGCGCGACCAACAGCGCGCAGCTCGCCGTTGCCGAGATCAACAAGCGCGGCGGCATCCTCGGCCGCGAGATCGAGCTGTCGATCTACGACGCCGGCGGCCCGCTCGACGAGGTGCTGAACCGCGCCGAGCAGGCGATCGCGTTCGACGAAGTCGATCTCATCGTCGGGCTGCACACCAGCGCGGTCCGCGTCGGCTTGCGCGACGTCACCACGCGTCATCGCATCCCCTACATCTATACGCCGGTCTACGAAGGCGGCGAGCGCACGCCCGGCGTGATGGCGATCGGCGAGACGCCGCGCTGGCAGAGCCGGCCGTCGATCCACTGGCTTGCCGACGTCAAGAAGGCGTCGCGCTGGTATCTGATCGGCAGCGATTACGTCTGGCCCTGGCAGTCGCACCGCGCCGTGAAGAACTACATCAGGGAAACCGGAGGCCACGTCGTCGGCGAGGAGTTCGTCCCCCTCGGCGAGGACAATCACGAGCCGCACCTGGCGCGCATCCGTGCCGCGCGGCCCGATGTCGTGCTGATCTCGCTGATCGGCACCGACAGCGTCACCTTCAATCGTGCCTTCGGCGAATGCGGCCTCGGCGCCACGACGCTGCGGCTGGCGGGGGCCATGGACGAGACGGTGCTGCTCGGCATCGGCGCCGACAACAGCGAGAACATGTTCTGCGCCTCCGGCTATTTCTCGGGTATCGGCTCGCGGGCCAATGACGACTTCCAGATCCGCTATCGCGCGATGTTCGGGCCGAACGCCCCGCCGATCGGCTCGCTTGGCCAGTCCAGCTATGAAGGCCTGCGTTTCCTCGAAGCCGTGGCGAAAAAGGCAGGTTCGCTGTCGATGGCGCCCATGCTCGCGGCGGGCCGCAACATCGTTTACGGCGGCGCGCGCGGACCGGTTGTCGTTCGCAACGGCCACGCCCGCATGCAGATGTATCTCGCCGAGGCCGACGGCCTCGACTTCAAGCTGATCAAGCCGGTCTGAGCCTGCTGCGGCGATCCGGACAGCCGCATTTCAAAATAATACTTGAAAAGGAAAATATTTCCGCTTTGAATGTTTCAGCCAAGGCCGCTGGGCGCGTCGCGCCAATCGCGGCCGCGCGCAGGGACCGTACCAAGAAACTTCAGGAGAGCGCCGTGACAGTTGTCCTTCCCACGCCTGCCCAACTTCTCGACGTCGCCAAGCAGTGCGGCCTTTCGCTGACTGATGCTGACGTCGCCTCGTTCCGCGGCCTGATGCAGGGGTCGATCGAAGCCTATAATCTCGTCGGCGCGATGCCGGATGAAGTGCCGGAGGTCAAATATCCCCGCACGCCGGGCTATCGGCCCTCGCCCGAGGAGAACCCGCGCAACGCCTGGTACCGCAAGTCGACCGTGAAGGGTGCGGCGAGCGGCAAGCTGAAGGGCAAGACCGTCGCGCTGAAGGACAACATCATGCTCGCCGGCGTGCCCATGATGAATGGTTCCGCGACGCTCGAAGGCTATGTCCCCGATTTCGACGCCACCATCGTCACGCGCATGCTCGATGCCGGCGCCGAGATCGCCGGAAAAGTGCATTGCGAATCCTTCTGCATGTCCGGCGGCAGCCACACCGGCGCGGTCGGTGCCGTGCATAATCCGCACAAGATGGGCTATTCGGCCGGTGGCTCGTCCTCGGGCAGTGGCGTCGTGGTCGCGCTCGGCGAGGTCGACATGGCGATCGGCGGCGACCAGGGCGGCTCGATCCGCATGCCGTCCTCGTTCTGCGGCACCTACGGCATGAAGCCGACCTGGGGCCTCGTCCCCTACACCGGCATCATGCCGATCGAGATCTTCGTCGATCACACCGGTCCGATGACGGCGACCGTCGCCGACAATGCGCTGCTGCTCGAAGTGCTCGCCGGCGACGACGGCTACGATCCCCGCATCAAGGCACCGAAGGTCGAGGACTACACCAAGGCGCTCGGCCAGGGCGTCAAGGGCATGAAGATCGGCATCCTCAAGGAAGGTTTTGAGCAGGCGAACGCGGAGGCCGCGGTGAACGAAAGCGTCCGCGAGGCGGCAAAACGTTTCAAGGATCTCGGCGCCACCGTCGAGACCGTCTCGATCCCGATGCATCTCGCGGGCCCGGCGATCTGGACCCCGATCGGTACCGAGGGCATGACCCAGACCATGATGTATGGCGACGGCTACGGGCTCAGCCGCGGCGACCTCTATTCGACCTCGCTGATGGACTTCCATCGCGGCTGGCGCCGGCAGGCGGATTCGCTGTCGGAGACGACAAAACTGTTCCTGATGCTCGGGACTTACATCAACAATAGCTTCGGTCCCCGCTATTACGGCAAGGCCCTCAACATCTCGCGCCGCCTGACCGCGGCCTATGACAAGGCGTTCGGCGCATACGACCTGCTGCTGCTGCCGACCACGCCGATGAAGGCGACGAAGCTGCCGGAGCCCACCGCCAGCCGCGAGGACTATGTCGCCCGCGCGCTGGAGATGATCTCCAACACCGCGCCGTTCGACATCACCCATCATCCCGCGATGTCGCTGCCCTGCGGCATGGTCGACGGCCTACCCGTCGGCCTGATGCTGGTCGGCCGCATGTTCGAGGAATCCACCATCTACCGCGCCGCCCATGCCTTCGAGCAGATCGGCGACTGGAAGAAGATGTGAGCGGGGAATTCATGCAGACGGACGGAAGACCAGAGCGTTTTCGAGCGAAGTGGATACCGGTTCGCGTCGAGAAAACGCGTCAAAACAAGAATCTATCGCATGGCTAACGCGTTCGTCGCGGCGTTCGAGATCCTGAGCTTCGGCGCGATCATTGTCCTGATCGTGCTGGGGCTCGGAATCATCGCCAGCATGATGGGCATCTTCAACTTCGCGCAGGGCGAGTTCGTCCTGCTCGGGGCCTACATCACCTATCTCGCCTACGCCAAGGGCCTGCCGATCTGGGCCGGCATGGTCGCGGCGCCCTTCGTGGTCGGTGCGCTCGGCTTCGTGCTGGAGGCGCTGATCATCCGCCGCTTCTACGCCGCGCCGATCGTGGCGATGCTCGGCACCTATGCGCTCGGCCTGATCATCCGCGAATCGGTGCGCGGCCTGATCGGCGGCTTCTATCTCACCGTGCCCGAGCCGATCGGCGGCTCGATCGATATCGGCGCCACGCACATCTCGGCCTGGCGCTTCACCATCATCGTCATCACGCTCCTGGTGATGGCGGGCTGCTACCTCCTGCTGTCGCGCACGAGCTTTGGCCTGCGCATGCGCGCCACCCTGGAAAATCCCTCGCTGGCGCGGGCCTCAGGCATTTCCACGCCCTTGATGTACGGCGCCACGTTTGCGTTCGGCTCCGCGCTCGCCGGCCTTGCCGGCGCGCTGATCGTCCCGGTGTTCAGCCTGTACGCCGATCTCGGCCTGCGCTTCCTGATCCAGGGCTTTGTCGCGGTGATGGTCGGCGGCGTCGGCTCCTTCATCGGACCGGTGGCGGGCGCCGGCGTCATCGGCACCCTCAGTGCCGCGCTGCCATGGGTGATGGCGCCCGTCGTCGCCGACGTCCTCGTCTTCGTGCTCGCCATTGTCTTCATCAAATTTCGGCCGCAGGGCCTCATCGCTGGAAAAGGGGTTTAGTCATGTTCGATCGTACTGAGCTTTCGCGCCGCCGCTTCCTCTCCAATCTTGCCTTTACCACCGGCGCGGTCGCGACCGGCGTCGGCAGCTGGGTGGTTCCGGCGCCGTGGGCCAATGCGGCGGAAGGCCCGATCAAGGTCGGCATCGCAACCGATCTCACCGGCCCGATCGCCTATGCCGGCAATGCCGACGCCAATGTCGCCAAGATGGTGATCAAGGAGATCAATACGGCCGGTGGTCTGCTCGGCCGTCCGCTCGAGCTCTATATCGAGGACACCGCCTCGAACGAATCCGTCGCGGTCGGCAACGTCCGAAAACTGATCCAGCGCGACAAGGTCGACATGGTGCTGGGCGGCATCACCTCATCGATGCGCAACGCGATCAAGGACCCGATCGTGGCGCGCGGCAAGACGCTCTACATCTATCCGCAGCTCTACGAAGGCAAGGAGTGCACGCCCTATCTGTTCTGCACCGGGCCGACGCCGGCGCAGCAATGTGACGAGTTCATCCCCTGGCTGATCAAGAACGGCGGCAAGAAGTTCGCGCTGCCGAGCGCCAACTATGTCTGGCCGCATACGCTCAACGTCTACGCCCGCAAGGTGATCGAGCAGAACGGCGGCGAGGTCGTCTTCGAGGAATATTACCCGCTCGACCAGGTCGATTTCTCCGCGACCGTCAACCGGATCGTCTCCAACAAGGTCGACGTCGTCTTCAACACGGTCATTCCGCCGGGCGTCGGCCCGTTCTTCAAACAGCTCTATGAAGCTGGCTTCCTCAAGAACGGCGGGCGCCTGGCCTGCGTCTACTATGACGAGAACACGCTCAACATCAACCAGGCCGCCGAGATCGAGGGGCTCGCAAGCTGTCTCGACTATTTCAAGGTGCTGACCAAGGAGAACCCGTTCGACGCCAAGATCCAGGCAGCCTACGAGAAGGACTTTCCCGGCAACTTCCTGTTCGCGGCCGGCAGTGCCGCGACCGGCACCTATCGCGGCCTCAAGTTGTGGGAAGCGGCCGTGAAGGAAGCCGGCAAGGTCGATCGCGACTCGGTTGCCGCCGCGCTTGATCACGCCAAGATCGCCGAAGGCCCGGGCGGACCGGCCGAGATGGTGCCGGGCAAGCGGCACTGCAAGATGAAGATGTACACTGCGGTCGCCAAGGGCGGGAACTACGAGATCGTCGGACGCAGCGACGGGCTCGTCGATCCCAAGGAATGCTGAGGCGGAATGCCGAAGTCGATGAGTGTGGTAAGAGAAGCCATCGCCGGCGACGAAGCGGACGATGCGATGGCTGAACGCGTGGCAGCGGGACAGGCCAAGGAACAGGTCAAGGCAGGGCGAAAGGTCCTGCCGATCGTGGAGGGCGTCGTGCTCGTCGCGGCGCTGCTCGCGCCGTTGGTGCTGCAGGACTACCTCACGGTGTTCGCGACCCGCGTGATCATCCTCGCGCTGTTCGCGTTGTCGTTCGATCTGGTCTGGGGCTATGCCGGCATCATGAGCTTCGGCCAGGCCCTGTTCTTCGGCTCGGCCGGCTATGGCGTCGCGCTGCTCGCGCGCGACCTCGATATCACCAACATCCTCCTGGTCCTCCCTGCCGGCACGATCATCGGCCTCACCTTCGCGCTGCTGCTCGGCGGCTTCCTGCTGCTCGGACGGCATCCCTCCAGCGTCATCTTCGTGTCGCTGGGCACGCTGACCGGCTCCTACGCCGCCGATCGCCTTGCGCGCGGCTGGTACTATCTCGGAGGCCAGAACGGCATCCCCTCGATCGCGCCGATGTCGCTCGGCGGCTACGAATTTACTGAAGGCCCGGCTTTCTACTATCTCGTGCTCGGCATCCTCGTCGTCGTTTATCTGCTCTGCAGATTCCTGGTGCGCTCGCAATTCGGGCTGGCGCTCGCAGGCCTGCGTGAGAACGAGCAGCGCATCGCCTTCTTCGGCTACAAGGCGCAGCATCTCAAGGCGATCATCTTCGCGATCGGCGGCGCCATCGCAGGTCTTGCCGGCAGCCTTTATGCTTTCCATGAAGGTTTCGTCTGGCCCAACATGGTCGGCGTCGTCGTCTCGACGCAGGTGGTGCTCTATGTGCTGTTCGGCGGCTCCGGAACGTTGATCGGCGCCGTCATCGGCACCGTGATCGTCGAGGGCGTCAGCTTCTGGCTCTCCGACAATTATCGCGAGATCTGGCCGATCATCCTCGGTCTGCTGCTGCTGCTCGTGATCCTGTTCCGGCCGCTTGGCCTGATCAGTTTTGTGCTCGGCGAGCGCGAACGGGTCGGCAGCTTTGGTGCCAGGCCCAAGGAGACCGAGAGGAAGACCGAGAAGCAGACTGAGAAGGAGAAGCGCAATGCCGCTCCTTGAAGCCGCCGATATCAAGAAGATTTTTGGCAAGCTCACCGCGCTCGACGGCGCCGCGCTCACCGTCGGCGAGAACGAGTTTCACGGCCTGATCGGACCGAACGGCTCCGGCAAGAGCACGCTGATGAAGTGCATTGCGGGAGCCGAGGTGCCGACCCAAGGCAAAGTCTCCTTCGTCAACACCGACATCACCGCGTTCACGCCGACCGAACGGGCCCGGGCCGGCATGAGCCTGAAATTCCAGATCACCAGCGTGCTGCCGACGCTGACGCTCTACGACAACATCCTGCTCGCGCTGCAGGCGCAGTCCTCGCTGTTCGATCTCGTGTTCTCGCGCACGCGGGGCGCGCTGCACGACCAGGTCATGACCATGCTGACACAGTTTCGGCTGGCCGATCGCGCCTTCGACGCGGCGGCCGCATTGTCGCACGGCCAGCAGCAATGGCTGGAGATTGCGATGGCGCTCGCCGGTAAGCCAAAACTGCTGCTGCTGGACGAGCCGACCGGCGGCATGAGCCTGGAGGAGCGCCGCGTCACCGGTGAATTGCTGCAGCCGATCAAGAAACATTGCTCGCTCGTTATCGTCGAGCACGACCTCGATTTCATCCGCGACATCTGTGATCGGTTGACTGTGCTCGACCAGGGCAAGGTGCTGGCATCGGGCACCGTGTCGGAGATCCAGGCCAACAAATCCGTTCAGGAGATCTATCTGCGCCGTGCCTGAATTTTTGGACATCAAGCATCTCGACGCGGGCTATGGCCGCAGCCAGGTCCTGTTCGACGTCACCCTCGGCATTCCCTGGCGCGGCGGCGTTGCCGTGCTCGGCCGCAATGGCGCCGGCAAGACCACGCTGATGAAGACCATCGTCGGCGAGCTGCCGGCATGGAAGGGCGAGGTCGCCTTCGATGGACGCGACATCAGCCGTCGCGCGACCCAGGAGCGCGTGCGCGCCGGCATCGGCTACGTCCCGCAGGAGCACTCGGTGTTCGCGCGCCTGTCGGTGCGCGACAATCTCGCGGTCGGCTCGCTCGCCAGCAAGAAGGCCGACGCGGTCGACCATGTGCTGACCATCTTCCCGAAACTCGGCCAGCGCCTCGACCAGCCCGCCGGCACCCTCTCCGGCGGCGAGCGCAAGATGCTCGCCATCGGCCGCGCCATGCTGGGCGATCCAAAGCTGTTGTTACTGGACGAGCCGACCGAAGGCGTCTGGATCGGCGTGATCGAGGAGATCACCGAGCGCCTGATCGAGCTCGCGAAGAGCATCGCCGTCATCATCGTCGAGCAGCACCTCGACCTCGCGCTGCGCGTCGCCGATTACGCCTATGTGTTGGACCGCGGCAGAGTCGCGCTGCAAGGGCAGGCGGGCGAGGTGAGGGGCAATCCGGAGCTGATGCGGTATCTGGCACCGTAGGGACTCGCCACTCGCTCTGCAGCTATATCTCACCGCGGCGCTTTGCCGGTTCCGTCATCCTGAGGTGCGAGCGTAGCGAGCCTCGAAGGATGAGCGGCCCCGCTGCCGCAGCTGGGCCGTCGCCCTTTGAGGCTCGCTGCGCGAGCGCCTCAGGGTGACGGTGAGAGGTTGTCGGTCGGGGAAGACCTGAGCGCCGCCTTACTTCACCGCCCCAAAGCGGCTGTCGAACGAGTTCGACGACACCACCGGCGCGGCGCCCATGATCTGCGTCGCTTCACCCGCACCATCGCTCACCGACGGCTTCAGCGCCGGACGCGTCGCCGCAAGCCGCGTATCCGGCTTCACCGGTTCGGCGGGCTTGGCGGCGGCGACGGCTGGCTTCGGTGTGTCCTTGGACGTGTCGCGGCCGGGCACGAACCTCGTCACTGCGGCCTTCAGCCTCGACGTCGCGGTGGGCGGCGTTGTGGGCGCAGCGGCCGGAGCCACGGAGGCGGTCGCCTGCGGCGGAGGCGTGGTTGCCGTCGTGTCGGCGGTGCCCATGCCCATCTTGCGACCGAGGTTGGAGAAGAAGCCGCCAGATTTTTCAGCCGGAGCGGCTGCGGCGACGCGGGTATTGGCGGCGGGCGCGCTGACGGCGACGACCGGCTCCTGGTTCGCGGGAGCGGCGGCGACCGCATCGAGATTGGGCTTGGGCGGATTGACGTGTCCGGGGATCGTGCCCGGCGCCTTCGCCATCGCCAGCATCTCCAGGGTCGAGCCTTCGGCATTCTCCGACAGGCCGGTCGATCCCTCCGGAATCTTCGAGGCAAAAATCTTGTTCATGCCGCCATCGATGCCGGTGTTCATGCGCGCCATCGGCGTGCCCTTGGCGACGAGCTTGTTGTACTCGACCTGGTCGCGCGCATCCTTCTCGCGCACCGCGCTGGCGATGTCCTCGGGGATGACGTAGGCCGGGCACTTCGCGGAGGCGTCGAACACCGGATCGCGCTTGGCGTCGGGCGTCTTGGCTGCGTCGAAGACGTACTTCTTCTCGCAGAAATCGACCTTCGGCTCCTGCCGCGTCACCTCGAAATGATCATAGCCTTCCTTGATCATCTTCCAGAACGGCATGTTCGGGTTGTTCCGGTGCTTGGCCATGTTCACCGGCGTCATCTTGAACGGATAGGCCTGGAGCTGGAACGCCTTCTGGCCACCGAAGAACGACTCGCGGCCAAGCGAATAGATCTCCGCGATCTGCTCGTCCGTCATCGCGTAGCAGCCGCGCGACGAACAATCGCCGTGCACCATCAACTGCGAGCCGCTGCGGCCCAAAGCCTTGTCGAAGGCGTTCGGGTAACCCGTGTTGAACGACAGGTAATAGGCCGACTGCGGATTCATCTGGCCCGGATTGATCGAGTAGAATCCTTCCGGCGCCTGGCGGTCGCCTTCGCGCACCTTCGGACCGAGATCGCCCGACCAGCGGCAGATCGGATAGGTCTTGAGCAGCGCGAACTGGCCGTTGCGGGCCTGCTTCCAGACCTCGAGCTCGGCCTCCTGCTTGAACAGACGGACCAGGATCGGCGATTGCAGGTCCATGTTCTTCTCGACCATCGCGGCGAGAAGCTTTGGCGGCACCGGCTGGTTGGCCTTGGCGTTGGTCGCGAGCGAAACCTGGTCGGTATCGCAGCCGGCCAGCAGAACACTGGCCGTCAGCAGCGCGACCGAAGCCAAAAGCGCGCGAGCAAGCGAACGAGAAATCAAGATGGACCCCACACCGTGCCGGGCAAGCAGCGCGAACCCCAATCTCGAAGCATGATCCGACCGGAGATCCGGACCCGTCGTGACGGGCTTTTTCGAACCACGCTCCAGCGCTTGTGCCCTGAAGCCATTGATTAAAATTCTAACCTCTGGGTCATGTGGTCGCAACCCGAGCTGGGATCACGAGCCCGTTGGCCCAGTGGCATGGTCAACGAAGACTAAATGGACGCGACTTTGGGCCGTACTTGGGCCTTTCGGCCCAATCAGGACAGAGATCGCTGATTTGGGCAAAAAAAGGGTTAACGGGGAGTTACTGGAGGTCTCGTAGGGTGGGCAAAGCGAAGCGTGCCCACCATTCTCTGCCGTCCGACCGGCTGGTGGGCACGGCGCTTCGCGCCTTTGCCCACCCTACGGCACCGAAAACGGCCGAATCAGCCCAGTTTCCGGCCGATATCGAGGAATTTCTGCCGCCGCTGCTTGCGGATGGTGTCGCCGTCCAGGCCACGCATCTCGTCAAACGCCTTGGCGATGGCATCGCCCGTGGTGGCGATCATGGCGGCGGGGTCGCGGTGGGCGCCGCCGACCGGCTCCTTCAGGATGCTGTCGATCACCCCGAAGCGCAGCATGTCCTGCGCGGTGATCTTCATGTTGTTGGCGGCTTCCTGCGCCTTGGAGCCGTCGCGCCAAAGGATCGAGGAGGCGGCCTCGGGCGAGATCACGCTGTAGATCGCGTGCTCCAGCATCAAGACCTTGTTGGCGGTGGTGATGGCGATGGCGCCGCCCGACATGCCTTCGCCGGTGATGATGGCGACGTTGGGCACGGTCAGCGCCATGCAGGCGTCGGTCGAGCGCGCGATCGCCTCGGCCTGGCCGCGCTCTTCGGCGCCGATGCCGGGATAGGCGCCGGCGGAATCGGCGAGCGACAGCACGGGCAGGCCGAACCGCTCGGCCATCTCCATCAGCCGCACGCATTTGCGATAGCCCTCGGGCCGCGCCATGCCGAAATTGTGCCGGATGCGACTCTCGGTGGAATCGCCCTTTTCCTGGCCCATCACGCAGATGGCCTCACCGCGGAAGCGGCCGAAGCCGGCAACCAGCGCCTCGTCCTCGCCGAACTTGCGGTCGCCCGCGAGCGGGGTGAATTCGGTGATCAGGCCCTTGATGAAGTCGTTGAAATGCGGCCGCTGCGGGTGTCGCGCGACCAGCGTCTTCTGCCACGGCGTCAGGTTCAGATAGAGGTCGGCCAGCGCCTGCGCCGCCTTGTCCTCGATCTTCCCGATCTCCTCGGAGATGTCAGTGCCCGAGGCCGCAAGCGTCCGCAGCTCGTCGACCTTGGAGTCGAGCTCGGCGACCGGCTTTTCGAAGTCGAGATAGCTGCGCATGTGATCTGGCATCAACTCAATATAGCGGGGACGGGGCGGGGCGTCGAAGCAGGTTTGGATCGGTGGAAAGAAATGTAGCTTCTTCAATGAGTTGGCTTGTGGGCTTGGAAGCAGCCCGCCAAATCATGCGTGAGGCCACGGCTCTTTCTGCGGAGATGTGGCCGAAGTCAAGGCGGTTTCATGGGTTGCCGGTAGCCCGGATGGAGCGAAGCGCAATCCGGGAAAGTCTTTCCGTGACGCCAGAGCCCCGGATTACGCTGCGCTCCATCCGGGCTACAAGAGAACTACTTCTCCGCCAGCGGGTGCAGGTCGCGCACTAGGCTCTTCAGGCGCTCCTCGACCACATGGGTGTAGATCTGGGTCGTGGAGATGTCGGTGTGGCCGAGCAGGGTCTGCACGATGCGCAGATCCGCGCCGTTGTGCAGGAGGTGGCTGGCAAAGGCGTGGCGCAGCACGTGCGGGGAGACCAGCCGGGCCTGCAGCCCCGAGGCGACCGCGAGCTCCTTCAGGTCGCGGGCGAAATGCTGCCGCGTCAGATGCCCGCTCTCGCCGAACGATGGGAACAGCCATTTCGAGGCGGCCACGCTGTTCTTCTTGTCGGCCTTTGCCGCTTCCGTCGCCGCGAGATAATCCGCCATCGCCTGCCGTGAGGCCTCGTTGAGCGGCACCAGGCGTTCCTTGTTGCCCTTGCCGCGCACCACGATCATGCGGGCGTCGCGTTTGGCCGCGGAGCGCGGCAGCGCCACCAGCTCGGAGACGCGCAGGCCCGTGGCGTAGAGCACCTCGAGCAGGCAATAGAGCCGTAACGCGCGCAGCTGCTTCGAGGGCGAGGCATCCGCCGCCTCGCTCAATTCCTTGGCGCGGCGGAGCATGCGGTCGACATCCGCGATCGACAGCACCTTCGGCAGGCCTCGGCCGCGCTTGGGGCCGGACAGGATTGCCGCGGGATCCTCGGTGCGGATGCGCTCGTTCAGGAGAAAGCGGTAGAGATGCCGCATCGCCGACAGCCGCCGCGCGACGCTGGTGGATTTGAAGCCGCGGCTGTCGAGATCGGCGAGGTAATCGCGCAGGATCTGCGTCTCGGCGTCGGCAAAGCTGTGCCCGCCGCGGCCCAAAAATTCCGAGAAATCGGTGAGGTCGCGGCGGTAGGCATCGAGCGTATTGGGGCCGGCGCCCTGTTCCGCCGCGAGCATGTCGAGGAACAGGCCGGTGAGCTTGCTGTCTGAGGGCTGCACGCGCATGCCCTGGAGGCTAGCTCCTATTTCTTGAGAAATTTATCCGGCGGGATCGTCACCGTCATTTCCCGCGACTTCGGGCTCACGAAGTTCGCCAGCGCGAAGACCACGCCATAGACGATGCCGGCGAGCACGGCGACGACCGTCAGGAAGCGGAACAGGCTGGGCATCGGGCAAGGTCTCGGGAGGGTCTCAGGCGTCCAAATTAACCAATGAAATCATCCAACATGTTCGCCGTTTCGTGGCAAGAGTCCTCTGGCGAGGGCCCCGAGGGGGTCGTATAGGTGGCCAAAGCATGCCGCCTCCGGCGGCAGATCGAGCGAGACCCAGAGCGAGATTTATGCCCGACGCCGCGTTGCCGATACAAGCTGCCCCTGAGGCCGACATCCTGTCGGCGCTCGGGACGCGCTCGATCGTGCTCGTCGGCATGATGGGGGTGGGCAAATCCACCATCGGCCGCCGCATGGCGGCCCGGCTCAAGCTGCCCTTCGTTGACGCCGACACCGAGATCGAGATCGCTCATGCCGGCATGACCATACCGGAGATTTTCGAGCGCCATGGCGAGCCGTATTTCCGGGATGGCGAGGCGCGGGTGATCGCGCGCCTGCTCGACGGCGAGCCGATCGTGCTGGCGACCGGCGGCGGTGCCTTCATGCGCGAGGAGACGCGCAACCGCATTGCGGCCAAGGCGGTCTCGATCTGGCTCAAGGCCGACCCTGACGTCATCATGCGCCGGGTGCGCCGCCGCGCCGATCGCCCGCTGCTCCAGACCGCCGATCCCGAAGGAACCGTGACGCGCCTGCTCACCGAGCGCGAGCCGATCTACGGCCATGCCGATCTCACCATCGCCTCGCGCGACGTGCCGCACGACAAGATCGTCGAGGAATGCATCGAGACGCTGCGCGCCCATCTCCGCGGCGAACAAGCCGCCCAATCACCTGCCGACGTTGCGAGTGCCGTACGATGACTGCGCCGTTGAAACATTCCGATCCAGTCAACGTCGACGTCGCGCTCGGCGATCGCGCCTATGACATCGTCATCGGCCGCGGCGTGCTGGCCTCGCTCGGCGAGCGGGTCGCGCGCTTGCGGCCCGGCGTGCGTACGGCGATCGTCACCGATCGCACCGTCGCAAAACACTGGCTCGAGCCGACCGAAGCGTCGCTCGCGTCTGCCGGCATTCCGACCTCGCGCATCGTGGTCGAGGAAGGCGAGATCTCCAAAACCTATGCCGGCCTCGAAAAGGTCAGCGAGGCCCTGATCGCCGCGAAGATCGAGCGCAACGATCTCGTCATCGCGCTCGGCGGCGGCGTGGTCGGCGATCTCGCCGGCTTTGCGGCCGCGATTCTGCGCCGCGGCGTCGATTTCGTGCAGGTGCCGACCTCGCTGCTGGCGCAGGTCGATTCCTCCGTCGGCGGCAAGACCGGCATCAACTCGCCGCAGGGCAAAAATCTGCTCGGCGCCTTCCACCAACCGCTGCTGGTCATTGCCGACACCGCCGTGCTCGACACGCTGTCGCCGCGGCAGTTTCGCGCCGGCTATGCCGAGGTCGCCAAATACGGTGTGCTCGGCGACGAAGCCTTCTTCACCTGGCTGGAGAAGAACCATTCCGATATCTTCAAGGGCGGCTCGGCGCGCGAGCACGCGATCGCGACCTCGTGCCGCGCCAAGGCCGGCGTCGTCTCGCGCGATGAGCGCGAGACCGGCGAGCGCGCGCTGCTCAATCTCGGCCATACCTTTGGTCACGCTCTGGAAGCCGCGACCGGTTTCTCCGATCGCCTCTTCCATGGCGAGGGTGTTTCGATCGGCATGACGCTGGCGGCGCAGTTCTCGGCGAAGCTTGGCGTGCTCGGCGAGGCCGATGCCGCGCGCGTCGAGCGTCACCTCATCGAGGCCGGCCTGCCGACGCGACTGCAGGACATCGCCGGTTTCGCGCAGGAAGGACTTGCCGACGCCGACGCGCTGATGGCGCTGATGGCGCAGGACAAGAAGGTCAAGCGCGGCAAGCTCACCTTCATCCTGCTGGAGGCGGTCGGGCGCGCCGTGATCGCGAAGGACGTCGAGCCGGCGCCTGTGCGCGATTTCCTCAAAGAGAAGCTCGCGCAGAAGGCTTGATGCGCGGCTGAACGGCGCTAAGGCGTTTTCGAGCGAAGTGGGTACCGGTTCGCGAAAACGCGTCAAAGCAAAAAACCAGAGTGGTGCATGGACTGGCTCGGATTCACCATCGTCATTCTCTGCCTGCTCGTCTCGGGCTTCTTCGCCGCGAGCGAGACCGCGCTGACCGGCGCCTCGCGCGCCAGCATGCTGCGGCTCTCCAAGCAGGGTAACCACGACGCCGATGTCGTCTCGCAGCTGCTCGACATGCGCGAGCGCCTGATCGGCGCGCTGCTGCTCGGCAACAACATCGCCAATATCAGCGCGTCCGCGCTCGCCACCAGCATCTTCACGGCCTGGTTCGGCGATGTCGGCGTGCTCTATGCCACCGGCGTGATGACGGCACTGGTCGTGATCTTCGCGGAGGTGCTGCCGAAGACCATCGCCATCAACGCGCCCGACCGCATGGCGCTTGCGGTCGCCCGCCCGATGCGGCTGACGATGTACGTGCTGGGACCGCTGCTGCGGATCGTCGAGGTCATCGTCCGCCTGTTGATGCGCTTGTTTGGTTTGGCCGGCGAGCATCAGGCGATCCTGTCGCCGACCGAGCGCCTGCGCGGCGCCGTCGACCTGCTGCACCACGAGGGCAAGGTCGAGAAGCAGGACCGCGACATGCTCGGCGGCCTGCTCGATCTGCGCGAACTCCAGGTTTCCGACGTCATGATCCACCGCACCGAGATGATGATGATCAATGCCGACCTGCCGCCGGAGGAACTGGTGCGCGAGGTGCTGGCGACCGAGTACACCCGCATTCCGCTGTGGCGCGAGAAGCCGGAAAACATCATCGGCGTGCTTCACGCCAAGGATTTGTTGCGCGCAATCCGTGCATCCGACGGTGACACCTCGCGCATCGACGTCTCCACCATCGCATTGCCGCCTTGGTTCGTGCCGGAAATGCGCCCGGTCTCCGAGCAGCTCAAGGCGTTCCGGCGCCGAAAGACCCATTTCGCCCTCGTCGTCGACGAATACGGCGAGGTTGAAGGTCTCGTGACGCTGGAAGACATTTTGGAAGAGATCGTCGGCGACATCTCCGACGAGCACGACGTCGTGGTCGCCGGCGTGCGCGCCCAGCCGGACGGCTCGGTCGTGGTCGACGGCTCGGTGCCGATCCGCGATCTCAATCGCGCCATGGACTGGCACCTGCCCGATGAAGAGGCAACGACGGTCGCCGGCCTCGTCATTCACGAGGCGCGCTCGATCCCCGACCGCGGCCAGAGTTTCACGTTCCACGGTTTCCGTTTCCGCGTCCTCCGCCGCGAACGCAACCGCATCACCGCGCTCCGTATTTCACCGGTGCCGCGTGACGCGGAGATGGAGGAAGCCAAGCCGAGAAGGGCGGGGACGTCGTTCTAGCCGTCACAACAGGTGTCATCGCCCGCGAAGGCGGGCGATCCAGTACGCCGCGGCAGTTCGATTCCAGCTGCGCCGTCTCGGATTACTGGATGCCCGCCTTCGCGGGGCATGACAGCCGTTATCCTTCCTCCGGCGCCTGCGCGTGGATCGCGAGCGCGTGCACGCTGCCTGAGAGTTCCGCGGCCAGCGCCGAATTTATCATGCGGTGGCGATCGACCCGGCTCTTCCCTTTGAAGGCCTGAGACACGATATAGACGCGAAAGTGCGTCTCGCCGCTCGGTCGATGGCCGGCGTGGCCCTCATGCAAATGTGACTCGTCGACAACCTGCAGGCTTTCCGGCGTGAAAGCTTCCTGCAACTTGTTGCTGATAGTGTCTTTCATAACCATGAGTGCCATTAAAGCGTGCGGCCGCACTCCGTCAATTGCATAGGCCGCCTGCGGCGGCCGTACCTCGAAGACGCCGGAGTGAAACTTCGGCTGCGGGTTCCCAGCTAATTGCAATGTCAAGACTTGAAGGTTTTTGCATTGCGTAGTCAAAGTCAGTCATGCCGATCGATTCATCAAAGTTCTTCGACTCCATCCGGGTCAAGCCGAAAGGCAAGCAGCCGGAAGTGAAGCCGCGCGACGCCGTGGTCAACTGCGAATGGGCCGGGTGTCAGAACAAGGGCGCGCACCGTGCGCCGAAGGGCCGCGAGAACCAGCGCGAGTACTGGCACTTCTGCTTGAACCACGTGCGCGAGTACAACCAGAACTACAATTTCTTCTCCGGCATGAATGCCGATGCCGTCGCGCGCTACCAGAAGGATGCGCTGACCGGCCACCGCCCGACCTGGAAGATGGGCGCCAATGGCGGCAAGAAGGGCGCGGAAGCCGAGATCGACATGGCGTCCGATCCGTTCAGCATGTTCAGTGAGATCAACGGCCGCGCGGGCTGGCGGAAGGGTCCGCAGGCCGAGCCCAAGGCCGAGACGCGCAAGGTGATGAACGCCGAGCGCAAGGCGCTCCAGGTCATGGGCCTCGGCCCCGATTCCACGCTCGCCGACGTCAAGAGCAAGTACAAGGCGCTGGTCAAGCAGCACCACCCCGACGCCAACGGCGGCGACCGGTCGACCGAAGACCGCCTGATCGAGATCATCAAGGCGTATAATTATTTGAAGACGGTGGTCCGCGAGGCCTAGGCTACGCCTTCCGGGAAGGACAGTTCGCAAACCAGTCCTTCCGGCCTCCATTGCCGGGTAATGGTTCCGCGCAAGGTCCGGATGATGCCGTCGACCGCGCCGATTCCAAAGCCCTTGCGCGTCGGCGCCTCGTTGACCCGAGGACCGCCGCTCTCCGACCAGTGCAGCACGAGAGGTTCTGCACCATTGGTCTCCCAGCTGATCTCCAACCTGCCCGAAGGCCTCGACAGCGCGCCATATTTGGCGGCGTTGGTGGCGAGCTCATGCAGCGCGACTGCGATCGACTGGGCCAGCGTGGGCGGCAGGCGGACGTCGTCTCCCGCGATTTTGATCCGCTCGCCGTCCCGGCATGCGTACGGCCGGAGTTCCTCCTCGACGATGGTCTTCAGATTTGCGCCGGTCCAACGCGAAGCCGAGAACAGCCTCTGCACGTTGGCAAGCGCGCTGAGCCGGCCTGCAAACGCGGTCTGGAACTCTTCTGCGGTATCCGCCTTCGTCAGCCGCAGCATCGCCTGAGCCACTGCGAGCAGGTTGTTGGAACGATGATCGACCTCGGAGGTGAGGAGCATCATCCTCTGCTCGGCCTGCTTGCGAGCCGTGATGTCGACCAGCATGTTCACCGCGCCGACCAACCGGCCGCGTTCGTCGCGCAGCGGCGTCGGATAGGGCATGAAGCAGATCCGGGAGCCGTCCGGCCGCTCGGCCACGGCCTCGACGTCGCGCACTGGCCGGTTCTGCTTGAGCGCGATGGCCATCGGGCATTCAGCGTGGGGAAGCGCCGTGCCGTCGGGCAGATAGAGCTTCCAGGTCACGCACCACATCTCGCCGATCTTCGGCGTGCGTCCGGCAAAATCGATGCAGGCGCGATTGAAGAAGGTGATGCAGCCTTCCGCGTCGGTTGTGTAGATCGCGGCCGGCAGAGCCTGCAGCAAGTCGCGGAATCGTCTTTCAGAATCCGTGCTGGTCTGGGTCCGGCTGGCGGCATAGCCGGCGGCGATCTCGCCAATCCTCGCCTCGTCCGATTGTCCAAACAAGTCCAGCATTGGAAATCCTGATCCGAGGGGGCACACGGTTAAGTCCCCAGACCCTGAGATGTTCCAAGGTCGTCGCCCCGGACCGTGCGCGCGTTCCCGCAATCACGATCTCGCGCGACGGCTCTGCCGTCTCATCGTGCGTCCGGGCGAGGCACGACAGCGCAGTGAACGGCCCGGCTGTCGTGCCCTTCTGCCCTATTCGCCGGAAGCCTTCGGCATTTCCCCCACATAGGACGAACTCGGCCGGATCAACCGCCCCGTCCGCTGCTGCTCGCGCGCATGCGCGGTCCATCCTGCGCTACGCGCCACCGCGAAGATCGGCGTGAAAGCCTGCCGTGGAATCGCGAGCGCATCGAGCAGGATCGCGGTAAAGAACTCGACATTCGTCTCCAGCGGCCGGTCCGGATTTTTCTTGCGCAGCGCGCTGCGGATATAGGCCTCGACCTCGCCGGCAAACGGCAGATCGGTGCCATTGGACGCCAGCGCCTCGACCGCGGTCTTGAGCACGTCGGCGCGCGGATCGCGGACGCGATAGACGCGGTGGCCAAAGCCCATCATCCGCTCGCCGCGCGCCAGCGCCGCATCCACCCACGGCTGGATTCGCTCGCGCGAACCGATCGCGTCGAGCATTTCCAGCACCGGCTCCGGCGCGCCGCCGTGCAAGGGGCCCGTGAGCGCGCAATAGCCGGCGGTCACTGCGGCAAACAGATCGGCCTGCGTCGAGGCCACCACGCGCGCGGTGAAGGTCGAGGCGTTCATGCCGTGGTCGCTGGCGGTGACGAGATAGGCGTCCAGCGCGGTGACCTCGCGCGTTGCAGGCGCGCGCCCATGCAGCATGCGAAGCGTATCGGCGCCGTGGCTCGCGTTCGGATCGGGCGCGATCGGATCGAGCCCCTTGGTGCGCCGGACCAGCGCGCCTGCGATCACCGGAAAGGCGCCGACGATGGTCGCTTCATGCTCGAGCCCGTGCTCGGCGCGAAGTCCTGCGACCGCCGCGCGGAACCCGTCGACGATACCCATGCCGTGCGTCGCCGGCAGCAGCTCGTCCAGCCGCGCGAAGGCCCGCTCGCGCGCGGCACCGAGGCTCGCCCGCACATTGGCTTCGCTCAGCGTGGTCTTGCTCGCGCCATTCCAGAGCCGGGCGGTGACGCCCTCGAAGCTCGACTGGCTTGCGAGGGTACCGACATGCTCGCCGGCGATGATCAGCTCGCCGCGCTCGCCATCGACATGGCTCAGCACGGTCTCGGCCGCGGGAACGCCGTCCAGCCCGATCTGGCTTTTGGTGAGGTGGATGTTCATGACCCAATCTCCTTTGCACTGCACCAGGAGAAAATCAGGCCTCTCGACAGATTGATCAATCTTGATTACATAAATCAATATGAATAATTCCGAGGAGCTCTATCTGTCGGCCCGGGAAGCTGCCGCCGAGCTCGCGATCTCGCCGGCCACCCTCTACGCCTATGTCAGCCGTGGCCTGATCCGCTCCGAGCCGACGCCGGATTCGCGAAAAAACCGCTACCGGGCCGAGGACGTCCGCGCCCTCAAGGAGCGCCGGGTGCCGTCGCCGGAGCCGCGCGGCTTGCGCAGCTTCGATGCCGACCTGCCGGTCATGGACACGGAGATCTCGACCATCACCGAGGAGGGCGCGATCTACCGCGGCGTCAATTGCGTCGATCTCGCCGAGAACGACACGCTGGAGCACACGGCGACGCTGCTGTGGGACGTCTCCGACGTCGATCCCTTCACGCCGGACAATCAGCCCCATATCTCCGACGAGATGCGCGCGATCGCAGAGGCCGCGCGCCGCGCCGCGCCGATCGACCGTGCCATCGCGGTGCTGGCGCTTGCGACCAGCGCGGACGCGCGTGCATTCACCCGCGCGCCCGACGGCCGCGCGATGGTCGGCGGGCGCATTGTCCGGCTCCTGGTTGCGACCATGCTCAATGCCGAGCCGTCGTCCGAGCCGCTGCACCAGCAGATCGCGAAGGCCTGGGCGCCCGACAACAAGCACGCGCCCGACCTCATCCGCCGCGCGCTGGTGCTGCTCGCCGATCATGAATTGAACGCCTCGACCTTCACCGCGCGCTGCGCGGCATCGACCGGCCTCAACCTCTATGACTCCGTCATAGCCGGCCTCGCCGCGTTGAAAGGGCCGAAGCATGGTGGCGCCGGCGTGCTGGCCTCGCAGCTCGTCAAGGCACTGGTCGATCGCGATGTCGCCCCGATGGTTCGCGAGCGCGTCGCCTTGGGTGAGCGCTTTGCCGGCTTCGGCCACGGCGTCTACAAGCGCGGCGATCCCCGCGCGCAGTCGCTGCTGAACGCGCTGGCGCGTGCCGGCGCACCGCGCAAATTCACGCGCGAAGTGCCGGAGCGGATCGTCGAGGCGACCGGCGAGCTCGTCAATATCGACTACGCGCTCGCCGTCCTCGTGCACGCGCTGCGCCTGCCCTTAGGCAGCGAGCTCGCGCTGTTCGCGATGGCCCGCAGCGTCGGCTGGATCGCGCACGCCAGCGAGCAATTGCAGTTCGGCAAGCTGATCCGCCCGCGCGCAAGGTATGTGGGGCCGGCCCCGGGGCGAAGGGTGGTGGCGGTGGAGTTGAAGAGCTGAGAGGGGCGGCGAGGTGCGCTGTCACCCTCCCCTGGAGGGGGAGGGTCGGCGCACGTTGAGCGCAGCGAAGCGGGCGACGGGGAGGGGTGATCTCTCCACACGGGCACTGTTCGAGTGGAGAGATCACCCCACCCCGCTCGCGCTTCGCGCGATCGACCCTCCCCCTCCAGGGGAGGGTAAGAACTAAGCCCGCGGCTTGGACGTCGCGACGAGGCCGTTCTGCCGGCGGCGGTAGTACCAGATGCCAAGGCCGCCGATGATCGCCACGGCCACCACCATCAAAATCCAGATGTGCTTGAACGGATGCCCGTGGTGCGGCACCCCGAAATATTGGTGAAACGCCGACACCGCCAGCACGCCCGGCAGCACATGTGCTGGCGCCCAGACCAGGATCGCCGGGATGTTCACCGCATAGAATTTTGCCGGCGCCATGCCGAGCGCCCCGGCTGTCACCGGCACGAAAGCGCGGATCGGCGGCACGAAGCGGGCAAAGAACACGGCCCAGGTGCCGAAGCGGTGGAAGAAGCTTTCGCTCTCCGCGACCACGCGCGGATATTTGGTCAGGGGCCAGGTGTTGAGGATCTCGCGCTGCTGCCGGTGCCCGATCCAGTAGGCCGAGCCGTCGCCAAGCACGGCGCCGATTGCCGCCGCCAGCAGCACCCATTGGAGCTTCAATTCCCCGCCTGGAACCAGCGCGCTCAGCGCCAGAATGATGGTCGAGCCGGGGATCACCGACCCCACCACCGGGACGGCTTCGAGCAGCGCCGCCAGGAACAGGGTCAGATAGGCCAGCCACGCATGGGCCGAAACGAAGGAGATGAGGGGATCGAGAAAGGACGTCACGTCGTCTTTCGCGGGGGGCTGGAGCACCGGGGGTTCGGACCCTACATAAGTAGTCGCACGCGGTAAAAGTGCCATTCGCGTGGGCAGGCCACGCCTCCCGCCCGAAATTCGAGCGTGATTCGCAAGGCAGCCCTCCAAAAATCGCGTTCCTTGCCTATCTAAATGAAAAGACAATGGAACTTTGATTGGGGCGCGGGCTTCTGCCGGCACGTTGTCTCTGATAGGTTCGCAACCGCACCCAGCCGCAGCCAACGTGCAAATAACTGGTCTCGGGACCGCCCGGGGCCTCGGAGGATTGATGACGACCGCCGCCCTGTCCAAAGTTGAGGAAGTTTCCGGTTTGCCCGACATGAAGGTGTCGGTGCGCCAGGTGTTCGGGATCGACAGCGATCTCGAAGTCCCGGCCTATTCCGAAGTCGATCCTCATGTGCCCGAAGTCGATTCCGACTACCGCTTCGACCGCGCCACCACGCTCGCCATTCTCGCCGGCTTTGCCCGCAATCGCCGCGTGATGGTCACCGGCTATCACGGCACCGGTAAATCCACCCATATCGAGCAGGTCGCCGCGCGCCTGAACTGGCCCTGCGTGCGCGTCAACCTCGACAGCCACATCAGCCGTATCGACCTCGTCGGCAAGGACTCGATCGTGGTCCGCGACGGCAAGCAGGTCACCGAATTCCGCGACGGCATCCTGCCCTGGGCGCTCCAGAACAACGTCGCGCTGGTGTTCGACGAATACGACGCCGGCCGCCCCGACGTGATGTTCGTGATCCAGCGCGTGCTGGAGGTCTCCGGCCGCCTGACGCTGCTCGACCAGAACAAGGTGATCAAGCCGCACCCGGCGTTTCGCCTGTTCTCGACCGCCAACACGGTCGGCCTCGGCGACACCTCGGGCCTCTATCACGGCACCCAGCAGATCAACCAGGGCCAGATGGACCGCTGGTCGATCGTCACCACGCTGAACTATCTCAGCCACGACGAGGAAGTGGAGATCGTGCTGGCCAAGGCCAAGCACTATCGCACCCAGGAGGGCCGCGACATCGTCAACAAGATGGTTCGCCTCGCCGATCTCACCCGCAACGCCTTCGCCAATGGCGATCTGTCGACGGTGATGAGCCCGCGCACGGTGATCACCTGGGCCGAGAACGCCGATATCTTCGGCGATATCGGCTTCGCGTTCCGGGTCACCTTCCTCAACAAGTGCGACGAGCTCGAGCGTCCCCTGGTCGCCGAGTTCTACCAGCGCTGCTTCAACGCGGAGCTGCCGGAATCGGCGGTCAACGTGGCGCTCAGCTAGACCATGCCGAACATCACCGTCGAGCGCACCATTGGGACCACCAAGAAGGCTGTGCTCGCCGGGCTCGGCGCCTATAACGACGAGCAGTTCGGGAAGCAGAAGGTCAAGAGCATCGCGGTCTCGCTGAAAGATCGCGGCAAGATCGTCGGCGGCGTCGTCGGACACCTCTGGGGCACGGTTCTGTTCATCCAGTATTTTTGGATCGACCAGAAGCAGCGCGGCAAGGGTTCTGGGACGAAGCTGATCGCAGCGATCGAGGACGAGGCAAGACGGCAGGGCGCGGTCCAGGCCCATGTCGATACGATGAGTTTCCAGGCGCCGGGCTTCTATCGTTCCCAAGGGTACGAGGAGTTCGGCACCCTCAAGGGCTATCCCGGCGGCGTGACGCGCCATTCGTTTACGAAGTCGCTATGAGCACATCATCATCCAATTCCAAATTCCGTAACACCAAGGAAGCCCCGACCGAGCCGTTCAAGCGCTCGGTGGCCTCCTGCCTGAAGGCGATCGCGAAGTCGCCCGAGCTCGAGGTCAGTTTTGCGGCCGAGCGCCCCGGTCTGGCGCCGGGCAAAGCGCGGCTGCCGGAGCCGGCGCGAAAAATGACAAAACGTGACGCTGCGATCGTGCGCGGCCACGCCGATTCCATCGCGCTCAAGATCGCCTGCCACGATGCAAAGCTGCATCGCAAGCTGATGCCCGGCAATCCGCAGGCGCGCGGCGTGTTCGAGGCTGTCGAGCAGGCCCGCGTCGAGGCGATCGGCGCGCGCCGCATGGCGGGCGTTGCGAAAAACCTCAGCGCGATGCTCGACGATCATTTCCATCGCGGCAAGTTCGACGAAATCACCGACCGTGCCGATGCGCCGCTGGCGGATGCGCTGGCGATGCTGGTGCGCGAGCGCCTGACCGGCATGGCGCCGCCCACTGCGGCGAAGAAGATGGTCGATCTCTGGCGGCCCATTCTCGAGGACAAGATCGGCAAGCGGCTCGACCGGCTCGATGGCCTGGTCGAGGACCAGACCAGGTTCGGCGACGCCGTGCATGACCTGTTGACCGCGCTCGAGCTCGGCGACGAGCGCAGCGCCGACAGCGAAGACAATGACGACGACGAGGAGAACCGCGACGGCGACAACGATCAGTCCGGCGCCGAGGGCTCGCCCGATTCCGATGCCGCGCAGGAGATGAGCGCCGACCAGGCGCAGGCCTCCAGCGAGGAGATGAGCGAGAGCGCGATGGAAAGCGCGCAGGCCTCGACCTCCGACACGTTCGACGACGGTGAGCTCGGCGACGACGAGACCCCGGGCGAGGCGACGCGTCCGAACGCGCACGGCAAGAACGAGCCGCGCGGGCCGGAATATCACGCCTTCGCGCCGAAATTCGACGAGGTCATCGCGGCCGAAGACCTCTGCGACCATGACGAGCTGGAGCGCCTGCGCGCCTATCTCGACAAGCAGCTCGCGCATCTGCAGGGCATCGTCGCCCGCCTCGCCAACCGCCTTCAGAGGCGCTTGATGGCGCAGCAGAACCGCGCCTGGGACTTCGACCTCGAAGAGGGCATTCTGGATCCGGCGCGGCTGTCGCGCGTGGTGACCGATCCCTATCACCCGCTCTCCTTCATGCACGAGAAGGAGGCGACGTTCCGCGACACCGTGGTGACGCTGCTGCTCGACAATTCCGGCTCGATGCGCGGCCGCCCGATCACGGTCGCCGCGACCTGCGCCGACATCCTGGCGCGCACGCTGGAGCGTTGCGGCGTCAAGGTCGAGATCCTCGGCTTCACCACGCGCGCCTGGAAGGGCGGGCAATCGCGCGAGGCGTGGCTTGCCGCCGGCAAGCCGGCCAATCCCGGCCGCCTCAACGATCTCCGCCACATCATCTACAAGTCGGCGGATGCCCCCTGGCGCCGCGCGCGCAAGAACCTCGGCCTGATGATGCGTGAGGGGCTGCTGAAGGAGAACATCGACGGCGAGGCGCTGGACTGGGCGCACAAGCGCCTGCTCGGCCGGCCCGAGCAGCGCAAGATCCTGATGATGATCTCCGATGGTGCGCCGGTCGACGATTCCACGCTGTCGGTCAATCCCGGCAACTATCTCGAGCGGCACCTGCGCCACATCATCGAGGAGATCGAGACCCGCTCGCCGGTCGAGCTGATCGCGATCGGCATCGGCCATGACGTGACGCGCTACTATCGCCGCGCGGTGACGATCGTGGATGCCGAAGAGCTCGGCGGTGCCATCACCGAGAAGCTCGCCGAGCTGTTCAGCGAGACCAACACCGCGCCCACGCATCAGGCCGGTCGCCCGCGGCGCAAATTGCATTCGTGAGCACGCAATCGTCCCGCCGCAGCTTTCTTGGCCACGCGGCGGCGGGATTTTCCACTCTCGCACTCGCCCGACTGGCGCAAGCGCAGCCGACGACAGAGCCGCCGCCGCGCGCCGCGCAGATCGAGCACGCCGTCACCGAGCCTGTCAGCGTCGAGGTGAACGCGCGGCCGATTCCCAATTTCGAGCCGCGCGACCGCTCGCGCGTGCGCTTCGGTCAGCTGCAATATCGCAGCGGCCTGGTGCTGACCTCGCCCTATCGCGGCTTCGGCGGCCTGTCCGGCATCCGGCTCGATGCGAAGGGCGAGCGCTTCCTCGCGCTCTCCGACCAGGGCGGCTGGTTCACCGGCAGCATCCGCTATTCCGGCGGCAAGATGATCGGGCTCGACGATGTCGAGGCGTCCCCGATGCTCAATTCCGAGGGCCGGCCGATCACGGAGAAGCGGTTCTGGTACGACACCGAGTCGCTCGCGCGCGACGGTAATGTCGTTTATGTCGGACTCGAACGCGTCAACCAGATCCTGCGCTTTGATTTTGCGAAAGGCGGCACGCGCGCCCGCGGCGAGGTGTTGCCGACGCCGCCCGCCCTGCGGAAGCTGCCCTCCAACAAGGGGCTCGAAGCGATGGTCGTCGTGCCGAAAGGCCAGCCGCTGGCGGGCACCCTGGTCGCCTTCTCCGAGCGCGGGCTCGACGCCGACGGCAATCTGGTCGCGTTCCTGATCGGCGGTCCGTCGCCCGGCCAGTTCAGCGTCCGCCGCACCGAAAAATTCGACATCAGCGACGCCGTGCTGCTGCCGTCCGGCGAGCTTCTCATCCTCGAGCGCAAATTCTCCTGGTTCACCGGTATCAACATCCGCATTCGGTCGATCCCCCTGAAATCGATCGCGCCGGGCGCGCTGGTCGACGGCCCCGCGCTGTTCGCCGCCGATCTCGGCCACGAGGTCGACAACATGGAAGGCATCGACGCCCACGTCACCCCCGAAGGCGAGACGGTGCTGACGATGGTGTCGGACGACAATTTCTCGATGCTCCAGCGCACGCTGCTGCTGCAGTTCACGCTGATGGAGTAGGGCTCGTCCTCACAGGCGCTGGCCTTTCGGCTTGACGTTGCCGGGGTCGTCAATCCACACCTTCCGAGGATGAACGTGCAATGCCCGTCCTGCGACACAACATCATGCCCCTCCGCCGCGCCATCCTCGCCCTTGCCCTCACGCTCGCTGCATCCTCGCCGGCCTTCGCCACGGCCGAGCATCGGTATGGAAAGAACGAATACGCCATCATCCAGGGCGGCCGCGCGCCGAACGGGAAGCTGTCCGTCGCAGCCCATGGCGGCGGCGAGTCCGGGAGCGAAGGCTTTCGCATCTACCTGATGGCTGAGCCCGGCCATCGCCGGCTGATGACGCTCGACAATGTTGACGACGACAACATTCTGGACTCGGCGCCGGATGCCTTCCACGCCGCCTGGTCGCCGGACTCGCGCACCGTCGCGGTGTCGTTCCGCAGCGAGCGCCACATCGTCACGCTGAACATCTATGCTATCGACGGCAACCGCGCGAAGCTGCTCGACGGGCCGGACCTGTTCCGCGACGCGACCAGCCGCACCGTCGATCGCGCCAATGACGGCGACATGCGCACCTCCGTGCCGGCGCTGACTTGGCTGTCGCCGCGCCGCTTCCACCTCACCGAGTATCGTGTGTTCGTGGAAGACGACACTGTCCTCGCCGATAAACTCGGCCCGCTCGGCAAGGCGTCGAAGCGCGACGGCGGCGGCAATACGATCCAGTTCTCGGCGGAGGCCGATGGCGAGCTGATGCCCGATGGCAAGATCCGCATGGGCAAGCCGCAGCCGGGGAAGTTCCAGGACGTGGATTAGCGCGCCCGCAATGCATGGCCCGGCCTGCGGCCATGCCGCCTGCGCAACTGGCAATTCGCGATTCGCCTACTAAACTTCATGCAATCGCTTCCATCCCTCCATCCCCCGGAACTCCCCGCATGAGCGCCCTGTTTTCCCCGATCAAGCTGCGCGGCCTGACGCTGAAGAACCGCGTTGTCGTGTCGCCGATGTGCCAATATTCGGCCGACGACGGCGTCGCCACCGACTGGCATTTCACCCACATCAACAACCTCGCGCTGTCGGGCGCGTCGATGTTCTGCATCGAGGCGACCCATGTCGAGGCGATCGGGCGCATCACGCCGGGCTGTCTCGGGCTCTACAGCGACGCTTGCGAGGCCGCGCTGAAGCAGATCCTCACCTCCGTGCGCAAGCATTCCTCGACGGCCATCGCGATGCAGCTCGCCCATGCCGGCCGCAAGGCCTCCAGCGCGCGGCCCTGGGACGGCGGCCAGCTCATTCCGCAGAGTGCGGGCGGCTGGCAGACGGTGGCGCCGTCGGCGTTGCCGCACAAGGAGGGCGAGGCCGCGCCGCTGGCGCTCGATGCCGCGGGCCTGAAGCGCATCCGCGACGCCTTCGTCGACAGTGCGAAGCGCGCGGCCCGGCTCGGCATCGACGCGATCGAGCTGCACGGCGCGCACGGCTATCTCATGCATCAGTTCCTCTCGCCGATCTCGAACAGGCGCACCGACGAGTATGGCGGCTCGCTCGAGAACCGCATGCGCTTTCCGCTGGAGATCTACGACGCGGTGCGCGCGGTCTTCCCGCACGACAAGCCGGTCGGCATGCGGGTGTCGTCGACCGACTGGGTCGAGGGCGGCTGGGATCTGGCGCAGACCATCACGTTCGCCAACGCGCTGAAGGCGCGCGGCGTCGACTGGATCGATGCCTCCTCCGGCGGCGTCTCGCCGCTGCAGAAGATCCCGCTCGGCCCCGGCTATCAGGTGCAGTTTGCCGAGGCCATCAAGCGCGAGACCGGATTGCCCACCATCGCCGTCGGCCTGATCACCGAAGCCAAACACGCCGAGGAGATTGTGGCATCCGGCAAGGCCGACATGGTCGCGCTCGGCCGCAGCTTGCTCTACGATCCCCGCTGGGGCTGGCACGCCGCGGCCGAACTCGGCGGCGAAGTCGAAGCCCCGCCGCAATACTGGCGCTCGCAGCCGTCGACGCAAAAGGCGCTGTTCGGCAAGACCACGTTCGGGGCGAGGTAGGGCGGCGCCGCACGCCCAAGTCCCGCGCCCTCACGCATCCGTAACTCTCCTCACCTTCCACGCTCCGCAAAACTGGCCTAACCTCTGCGCGTTCAACTCCTCACGGAGGCCCGCCATGCGGTTTCGTGTTCGCAAGACTGCCCACGTGTTCGAACGCGTGGGCCTCGCGATGGCAGGCGCGGCGTGCGGGTTGTTCGTCGGCGCCTATGTGGGATCTGCGATCGCCCCGCTCACCACGCAGGGTTTTCTGCTGATGATGATGCTGCTCGGCTTCGTCGGCTTCTATCTCGGCATCGACACGCCGCAGCTGCCGTTCGACGATGCCCACAGCGCCATCGACGCCGCGGAATTCCTGAGCGCCGCCGGCACGCTCTGCGCCACGCTCACCGCGCTCGCCTCCGTCGCCGTCATCGTGCTGCGCCTCGAGCCGCATTTGGCGTGGACCTGGCTCGCTCTGTTCGGCTGGGTCGCCGGCGTCGCCATGCAGATCGTCGCCGGCACGAAAGCCAGGATGCGGGCGTAGCTTTCTTTCTTACCCTCCCCCTCCAGGGGAGGGTAAGCAAGCGGCTCGTTATTTTCCCTAAAACACCACGCCGATCCGCGAGCCGCGCTTCCAGGCGATGCGACAGCGCTTCTTGGTGTTGACGTGGAGCAGCTCGAACCTGTCGGGGATAGTCACCTGCCCGCCGAGATCGACGCAGGCGCCGCCGGGCGAATAGTCGATCAGCGTGCAGGGGATCACCGGCGCGCGCGGGTCGGTGATGATCTTGGCCTGGCGGGACACCAGCCCGGAAGGTTTCACGCGGGCATGTCGGCGCGGATGCATTGGCACTCTCCTCCAATTCCGCGGACGGCGCGGGTGGTCTTGAGCGACATGATGGAAAAGAGTTGATGCGATCCGACTAAGGCCGGCCTGAGAATTTTAATGAAAAGTAGCAGCGAACGGAGAAAGCGCCGGTAGCGGGGTGCCCACCCTCCCCTGGAGGGGGCCGAGACGAGCGAAGCTCGCTCGTGGGTCGATCGCGCGTAGCGCGAGCGGGGTGGGGTGATCTCTCAACACGGGCAGTGTTGGAGGTGGAGAGACCTTCACCCCACCCCGTCTCATATTTCGCTGTGCTCAATATGAGCCGACCCTCCCCCTCCAGGGGAGGGTGGCAGCGAGTCCGGAGCGGCTTCAGCATGCGGCCTCACCGGCATCGGCACGGTCACATAATCCTTCGGCAAGTTCACCGGCCGGTAGCCCGGCTCCACCGCCATCCGCTTCAGCACGCTCTCGTGCACATGGGCGCCTTCGGGGATCACGCGCGGCTCGCAATCGGGGATGTAGAAGCCCAGGAAAACCTTCCGCTCCGGCCATTCCTTGTACTTCGCGCTCTTCGGCAGATATTCCAGCACGCGCCAGAGCGCCGTCATCGAATTGTGCAGCTCGCCCACCTTGCCGGTGTATTCAGGCTCGACATACCTGAACGGCGAGTTCTTGCGCTGGATGCCCCAGGCGAGCTGGTTCACGGTGCGCGGGTTGAAGTTCAGCCCGGCCTTCGCGGCTTCCTCGATCATCCAGATCAGCGGATATTTGGACTCGCCGCTTTCGGCTTCCGGATAGCCGCCGCCGACGTCGCAATGCACGCCGGCGAACCAAACCTGCAAAATGTCCTGCGGCTCCTTCTTCTCGTCGGGCACATAGCGGTTGCGCCAATATTCCTGCGGCTCCTCATACTCTTTCAGGCGGAACATGCAGCGCCGCTCGTCGATCGCGATCGCCTGCCGGAAGATTTTGACGCTCGGATTGCGCAGCGTGAAGGCGAGCTCCTCCAGGCTGAACACGAAGAAGAAATTGTCGCGCCGCGGCACGATCACGCTCGCCACCGTGTCCCAGACCCCGATGAAGTGGATGGTCGGCCAGCGCGTCGAGGTGATGCGCGCGAATTGTGCCGCGAGGTCGAATTCGTCCTTCGGCAGCGGCCCGCTCTCGTCGAAGGCGACATCCTTGAGGTCCTCGATGTCGTTGCCGCGCCCGGTGCCGGAATATTGCTTGTAGGCGACGAGGCCGGAGCCTGCGAGGTTCGCCTGCTCCGGCGAGATCAGACCAATTTTGTGGATCAGCCCCGCCAGCACCCGCACGGTATAGGCGCCGCGCGAGAAGCCGAACAGGTAGATGCGGTCGCCCGGCGCGTAATGCTCGACCAGGAAGCAATAGGCTGAGAGCACGTTGTCATCGAGCCCGTAGCCGGTGGCGAGCCCCAGCACGAGATTGACGTTGGCCTTGAGCCGGTGCCACGTCGAAGGCTCCGTCACCGTGCCGACGCCCGGATCGTAAAACACCATCTGCCGCGGCTGCGTCTTGTCGGTCTTGCGCAGGCAGCGATAGAGCTTCAGGACGTTGGAGATGTTCTCCGAGATCTCGTTGCCGGTGCCGTCACAGCAGATGACGAGGTTTTTCGGCTCGGTTTTGGGTTTGTGCTGGTCGTCGTGCTGCACAGGTCAGCCCCTCCCGGTGATGCTACCGGGACGAGTATAGCGAAAACGGATGGCAGCGAGGAGACGAAGTCGGCATCAGTGGCATGGTGCCTCATTGCTCCATCATCTGTTGACATTAACCGCTTGTTAACCATGCCGTCGCCTAATGTGGACAATGGGGGGTCACCATGTCGGCCCATATGACGCGACCGAAATTGATGCCTGTTTTGGCCGATCCAGCCTTTCATGCGCTGATCGGGCCGGCGGTTCGCGTTACGGCTGTCCTACGGAGCAAAACCATGTTCGGGAAGGACGATCTAGTGGACAATCTCAGCCGCGATCTCGATCGTGCGCGCCTGCGACGCGACGCACTCGCATCCGAAGCCACGACTCTCACGGCTCAGATCGCCGAAATCGAAGCCCGCCTTTCGGAAGAGAAGACCAGGCGGGAGCGTGATCGCGTCCTGGGCGAAATCGACGCGATAAGAACGCGAATCAAGCAAGCCGCCGGCGCGTTTGCACCGGTCGTCGATGGTCTCTCCAGGGCGATCGAGTCGGCCTCGGCCGTCGTGCCCGAGGCCCGCGATCTCAATAGTTTCATCGTGTCGGTGGCGACCGAAATCGACAGCGTGCTTGATCCCCTGTTGCGCGAACTCGATCAGCGCGCGGATGCGGTGCGGGCAGGACAGGCCGTGCTGGACCTCCCGCGTTCGGCCAATGAAGCGCCCATCGTGCCGCCCATCGAGCCATCAAAAGACAGCATCGATCGCCTGCTTCGCTTCCCGGCATGGCTGTCTCGCGACAAGGAGCCGGAGAAAAAGGAATCAGCGGAGACCCCGCGCAGCACGGCAGCGTGAACGCGGCGGTTGGTTCCTTGCGGCCCATCCTTCGAGACGCCCGCCTTCGGCGGGCTCCTCAGGATGAGGACGCGTTTTGCGGCGCGTAGCCTTCCCCCACAAGCGGAGGGCAATCGCATATGAAGATTTACACGAGGTCGTCATGCCCGGGCTTGTCCCGGGCATCCACGTTCTCCGTGCCTTGGGAAAGGCGTGGATGGCCGGGACATAGGCGAGCGAAGCGACGCCGTCCTTCAGACGGCTACGCCCGGCCATGACGCTCTGGCGGTATCGCGCTCAGTTTGCCGAGCGGCGCAGGAAGGCCGGGATGTCGAGAAGGTCTTCGTCGGCTATATTGCGCGGAGACGTGCGGCCGTAAGGATCGAGCGGCTGTTGAGCTGCGCGGCGGGCATATTCCGGATCGGGCCTTGCCGGTTGCCCCGCGGGTCGGCCGGCCGCCGGGCGGAGCGGCGGGCTTTCCACCTGCGGAAGCGGCGCACTGCGCTGCTCGATGCGATCGGCGATGCGGCGGCTGTCGTCGCGCAGCCTGCCGGCGAGTTGCGTGAGCGGAGTTTCCGCCGGTCGCGCCAGGAGTGCCGGGTCGACATTGTCGATCCCGGTCGCCACCACCGAGACGCGGACGATGCCTTCGAGGCTTTCGTCGAACGACGCGCCGACGATGATGTTGGCGTCCGGGTCGGCCTCGTCGCGAATCCGCGTCGCGGCTTCGTCGACCTCGTACAGCATGAGATCCTTGCCGCCGGTGATGGAGATGATGAGGCCGCTGGCGCGCTTGATCGAGGGGTTCTCGATCAACGGATTGGAAATGGCGGCCACGGCGGCGGCGAGCACGCGTTTCTCGCCGGAAGCCTCGCCCCGTCCCATCATGGCCTTGCCCTTCTCCCGCATCACGGAGAGAACGTCGGCAAAATCGAGATTGATCAGGCCTTCCTTGACGATGAGGTCGCTGATGCAGGCCACGCCCGAGTAAAGCACCTGGTCGGCAAGGGCAAAGGCATCGGCGAATGTGGTCTTCGCGCTGGCCACCCGGAACAGGTTCTGGTTCGGGATGATCAGCAGGGTGTCGACCGTCGTCAGCAGCTCCTCGATGCCGGCTTCGGCAAAGCGCATGCGGCGCTGGCCCTCGAAATAGAATGGCTTGGTGACCACGCCGATCGTGAGGATGCCGAGCTCGCGCGCGGTCCTGGCGATGATGGGTGCGGCCCCGGTGCCAGTGCCGCCGCCCATGCCGGCCGTCACGAACACCATGTGCGCGCCGGTCAACTGATCGCGGATCGTATCGATGACCTCCTCGGCTGCGGCGCGTCCGAGTTCGGGCTGCGAGCCGGCGCCGAGGCCTGCGGTGACCTGGGTGCCCAGCTGGATCAGGCGCGGCGCCTTCGACATCGCAAGCGCCTGCGCGTCGGTATTGGCGACGACGAAGTCGACCCCCTGCAGCCCGGATGTGATCATGTTGTTGACGGCATTGCCGCCGGCGCCGCCGACTCCGAACACGACAATGCGGGCCTTCATCTCGTGAATATCGGTCATGCCAGTCATTCTGTCCTCGCGATTGCTCCGGCAGGCCGGGATGGAGAAGGGTTCGAGTGCTATCTGCGAGCCGCGCGGTCTGCGCCCACGATGGCCGCGGCCAGATGTCCCAATCGACGCGCGGCTCCGGCGGTCGTGCCGCCAGCCTGGCGACCGGTCCGTAAGTCCGCCACTTCGTCTTCCAGTCGTGCCGCCCACGCATTGGCTGCCGCCGTCTCGGCGGCCGCCTGCAGCAGCTCGACGGCCAGGCGATCGGCACGTTCGCGCTCGCGCTCGAACACTGCCCTGTAGGCGGCGGCGACATCTTCGAGCCGCGCGATCTCCGCCTTGAATGCTTCGGTCTCCATAGCGTTTTCGAGCGAAGTGGGTACCGATTCGCGCAAGGAAAACGCGTCAGAACAGGAATCCAATGTCTCGATCTTTGCCAGGGGGGCATCGACGTGGTCCGCCCGGCGGGCCCGTCGCGGGCGGGGCGTGTAGCGGAGTTCGGCGAGATCAACGCTCACCAGGGCCTTGCCGTCCTCCGCCCGCGAGCGCGGCAAGCGGCGACGTCTCGCCAGGGCACGAGCGGCCTCGCGCGAGATATTGAGCCGGGCACTGAGATCGGCATACGTCAACAACGCAACGCACATCGGCGCTTCTCCTGGAGCAAACCGGGAAGGCATTTCGAGCTAATGATGGCTGGACGATTACCGCAGGCTAGGCTGCGTTGGTTAACGGACGGTTAACGCGCGAGGGGCTGTGTCTTGTCCGTCTTGCGCAGGCAAGACGCTTGCCGACGAGGGCCGCTAGATAAGGCGCATTCGGGCGGCCCCAATTGAAATCGGATACGCGCGTTAGTCCGCGCGTATCCGAGCCAAATAATAAAGTTGGGCGCAGCGGCAGGACTCGAACCTGCAACCTCCCCGGTCAACCTCCTACAGACCGCGAATCAAAGAAGGCTGTCGTAACCGGGTGCTCTCTCCTGTTGAGCTACACTGCGTTTCTGCTCGCGCCGAGCGTGTTTCTCGGCGCTGCGTTCCTCCCCCCACGGCTGCAGCTTCTCGATGAGAGGCGTCAGGTCGTAGGTGACGTGTCTCGCCACAGCGACCTCTTCGTCATTATGCGATGGAAGCAGGGCGAGCGCGCAGCCTTGGCAACTTATCGCCGGAGTCCCAGCCGGTTGCATGTGTTATTCGAGATGCCACCAGCGGGTGACTTTGATCACGAAAAGCAGCGGCCCCTAACGCCAACCGAACACATCAAGCTATTTGGACGTCGTTTACGCGAGGTCTGGGGTGATCAGATCGCTTTTGTTGACGCTGGCCACATCGATGACGAATTGCATAAAGAGGGATTGACGCGGCATCCGCTAACCGAGCTCTTAGAACGAGCCAGGCTCGCAGGCGTCGCAGCTTGTCCTGCTATTTCTCTTAGCCACTCAGTTACGTATCGGAAGGCTTGCCGACGCTTCGTTGAATGGCATCCGGAATTTCCAATTTGTGTTCGTGTTGAAGCGACGCACTTGGATAGCCCGACTTTTCAATCCGACTTGAGAGCGATGCTGGACGATCTCGGCTGTGGTGCCTCGCGTTCTCTTTTAGTGCTCGACTTCAAGACGCTCGAAACGTCCGTCGGTGAGATGCAAGATGAGTTCGTTGAGTTGATCGCTGATCAGATTGCGGACTTCCCCTTTCTCCACCATTGGAAAGGGTTTGCGATCGCTCTGAGCTCTTTTCCTGCCGCGGCTAAGTTACACTCGGGGCAGGTGAAGGAATATCCACGGACGGATTTGTCGCTCTATGAGAAGTTGATCTCCAACCCCAAAGGGCTCTTGAGAACCCCGATGTATGGGGACTACGCGCTGGATACGTCACCAATCCAAAAGCCTCAGAGACGAACGCCGTCAGCTCACCTCCGGTATTCGACGCCCCGGATGTATGCAATTGCGAAAGGGACTTCCGTAAAGAAGCCTCATGGGTATGAGGCGATTTTCCCTGTGGCTGATCTACTGACTTCGCAGGCGTTCTATGCTGGTCCAGCTTACAGTCAGGGCGACTCCTACATAGACGGTCTTCACAGGAGGACCGCATCGACAGGGAATGCCGCGAAGTGGCGCTGGGCATCGACTGATCACCACCTGACGTCTAACGGGGAGCGAATAGCCGAGATCTACGGTTTGTCGCGGGTACTGGAGCTTCAGCACGTCAGCGCTCCTCCCACGCAGGGTGACCTTTTTGCGATTGAGGTTTCTTCTAGTGCTCGCAAATCGGAAACGCGCTGAGACCAAAAACAAAAACGGCCGGATCTTTCGATCCGGCCGCAACGCAACTCTACTGGCTAAGACTACGCCACGCGACTTAGCCCCCGCCCGATTTCAAAATTGGATTAGCTGGCCTTCTTCGCCGGCGCGGCCGTCGGGCCGACCTTCTTCTGGATGGCGCGCTTCAGCTCGAGGGCGCGCGGCGACAGGACGTCGGCCTTGGCCTTGAGCAGGAAGGGGTCGAGGCCGCCATTGTGGTCGACGCTCTTGACCGCGTTGGTGGAGACGCGCAGGCGCACGTTGCGGCCGAGCGCTTCGCTGATGAACGTCACGTTGACGAGGTTCGGCAGGAAGCGGCGCTTGGTCTTGATGTTGGAGTGGCTGACCTTGTGGCCGACGAGGGGGCCCTTGGCCGTCAGTTCGCAGCGGCGAGACATGGTAGAAATCCTCTTCTGTCCCCCAACGATTTGCGGCCGCCATTCTGGGCGCCACGGGGGCTAATTCTGTGTCCTTGCAGGGAGCGGGCGGACGTATAGGGGGGAAGGGGCGGGACGTCAAGGCGACGGGCCGTTTTTGGCCCGTCGTCCCGGGGCGCGCGCGAGCGCGAACCCGGGATCTCAGGCCTCATATCAGGTGTCATCGCCCGGCCTGACCGGGCGATCCAGTATTCCACCAGCGGCGCGGCTGGAGCCGAAGGGCGGCGGCGTACTGGATGCCCCGGTCAAGCCGGGGCATGACAGGGGAATAAGTGGCACGACCTTACCATCCCCGATCACCAAAACGGCAATGATTGAAGTGCCTTACCATCACATAAAGGGCGTATTCACCCCCGAAACGTCAGGTGGAGTTCCGCAAGCCTTGACGCCCGGACGCATTGTTTGCGGCGGTTTTTGGCTTAAGTAACAACCGTTCGCGCCCCGATTGGATTGTTTCGTGCTCGCATCACCACGACTTTGGCCCCAAGGCTCGGTCAGCCCGCGCTCAGTCGGTCCGCGCTCCGCCGGCCGGCTTGCCTTCGCGGCCCTTTGCGGGCTCGTCGTCGCGTGGGGGGCGGAGCCCGTGGCGGCGCAGGGCAAGCTCGAGGCGCAGTATGAGGCGACGCTGGCGGGCATTCCGGTCGGCAAGGGCGCCTGGAACATCGACATCGGGGACGACGTGTTCGCGGCCGCGGCCTCCGGCGGCACCGCGGGGCTGCTGAAATCCTTCGCGGGCGGGTCCGGCACCGGCGCCTCGCAAGGCAGGGTGGTCAACGGCGCGCTGGTCGCGACCGGCTACCAGGCCTCCACCACCACCTCGAAGAAGACCGAACAGATCCACATCACGCTCGACAAGGGGAATGTGAAGGAGTTCGGCATCGTGCCGGAGCCGCCTGTTGATGCCGACCGCATCGTCGTCACCGACGCGCATCGCCGCGGCGTCTGGGACCCGATGACGGCCTCGCTGCTGCGCGTGCCCGGCACCGGCGACCCCGTGACGCCGGATGCCTGCCGCAACGCCGCGCCGGTGTTCGACGGCCGCATGCGCTACGATCTCAAGCTCGATTTCAAGCGCATGGAGAGCGTGAAGGCCGAGAAGGGCTACAGGGGCCCGGTCGTGGTCTGCGCGCTCTATTTCGTCCCCGTGGCGGGCTACATCCCCGATCGCCCCGTGATCAAATACCTCGCCGCCCAGCGCAACATCGAGATCGCGTTCGCACCGGTGGCAGGCACGCGCATCCTGGTTCCGTTCTGGCTGAAGGTGCCAACGCCGCTCGGCCCGGCCATGCTGGAAGCGACCAGCTTCATCACCTCAGCCCAGCCGCCAAAGGTCGCCAAGACGCAGTGATCTTACCCTCCCCTGGAGGGGGCGGGTCGATCGCGCGCAGCGCGAGCGGGGTGGGGTGATCTCTCCCCACGGGCACTGTTCGAGGGGAGAGATCACCCCACCCCGCGCCGCATTTCGCTTCGCTCCATGCGTCACGACCCTCCCCCTCCAGGGGAGGGTAAGAAAGCCCGCCGCATCAACACCTTACCCATCGCCGCCCCACCATTACCGCGCCACCCGTTTCTACTGTGCATGGGGTTGTTTTCGCGAAAATGAGTTTGGCGCCCTCTGGTCCGGAATCCATTTGACTCCTCTCCGATTCTGATTCGACTCCGCGCCGTCCCCAATTTTAAGGAACCAGTCATCGAAACGCCGCTTGTGCGGCAGGGCAAAACTCCATCTAGTGCACAGCCAATAAGAGTCCCGCGACATGTGGCGTGAACGGAACAGGACTTCAGCGGGAGTCAGCGATTCGGCCGCGATTCGTTCTAGAGTCGTTCCGAAGCTTAAGGCCAACGGGAAAAGCGTCGCAAAGTGAGACAGTTGCGCGAGGTTTGGGGAGCGCGCTCCCACACGCTTGGTGTCATCGCCCGGCTTGACCGGGCGATCCAGTACGCCGAGGCGGCTGTGGTCGAGCGGGCAGGCCGCGGCGTACTGGATGCCCCGGTCGAGCCGGGGCATGACAGCGGAATGCCTGGCTGCAGGGTAGCGTTCGGAGACATGGCTGACACCTCACAGCCCTCAACACACCCCAAAACAGCACTGACATTCGCCCAAATCGCCACTACCTAATCCCCAGACATGGCCTTCTCCTCCTCCCCCTTCGCCTCCGAGCGCGCACCCGGCGCGGGCGTCACTGCGGTGCTCGGGCCGACCAACACCGGCAAGACCCATCTCGCCATCGAGCGGATGCTCGCGCATCCCTCTGGCGTGATCGGGCTGCCGCTGCGGCTGCTCGCGCGCGAGGTCTACAACAAGATCGCAGCCAGGGTCGGCAGCGAGGCCGTCGCGCTCGTGACCGGCGAGGAGAAGATCAAGCCGAAGAACCCGCGCTATTGGGTCTCCACCGTCGAGGCGATGCCGCGCGACCTCGACGTCTCTTTCCTTGCCGTCGACGAAGTCCAGATCGCCTCCGATCTCGAACGCGGCCACGTCTTCACCGACCGCATCCTCAACCGCCGCGGCCGCGACGAGACGCTGCTGCTGGGCGCCGCCACGATGCGCCCGATCATCGAGCGGCTGCTGCCCGGCGTGTCCATGATCACGCGGCCGCGCCTGTCGCAGCTGGAATTCGCCGGCGACCGCAAGATCACGCGCCAGCCGCGCCGCACCGCCATCGTCGCCTTCTCGGCCGACGAGGTCTACGCCATCGCCGAGCTGATCCGCCGCCAGCATGGCGGCGCGGCCGTGGTGCTGGGATCGCTCTCGCCCCGCACGCGCAATGCGCAGGTGGAGATGTTCCAGAACGGCGACGTCGACTACCTCGTCGCCACCGACGCCGTCGGCATGGGCCTCAATCTCGACGTCGACCACGTCGCCTTCGCCTCCGACCGCAAATTCGACGGCTACCAGTTCCGCCGCCTGACGCCGGCCGAATTCGCGCAGATCGCCGGCCGTGCGGGCCGCGCCACGCGCAACGGCACCTTCGGGACGACGGGCCGCTGCGCCCCGTTCGAGCCCGAGCTCGTCAACGCGCTGCAGAACCACACCTTCGACAACGTGAAGATGCTGCAATGGCGCAATGCGAAGCTGGATTTCGCCTCCCTCGGCGCGCTCCAGGTGTCGCTGAACCAGTCGCCCGGCCATGAGGCGCTGACGCGCGCGCCGATCGCCGAGGACATGCGCGTGCTCGATCACGCCGCCCGCGACGTCGAGGTGCGCGATATCGCGCATGGCAAGGCGGCGGTGGAACGGCTGTGGGAGGCCTGCCAGGTCCCCGATTACCGAAAACTGTCGCCGGCCGCCCATGCCGAGCTCGTCACCACGCTGTACGGGTTCCTGATGCAGAAGGGCTGCATCCCCGATTCCTGGTTCGCGGCCCAGGTCGACCAGGCCGACCGCATCGACGGCGACATCGACACGCTGTCGGCCCGGATCGCGCAAATTCGCACCTGGACCTTCGTCGCCAACCGCCCGGACTGGCTGCGGGACCCCGAACGCTGGCAGGGGATCGCGCGGGAGGTCGAAAATAAATTATCGGATGCGCTCCATGAACGCTTGACTGAGCGTTTCGTTGATCGCCGGACCAGTGTATTGATGCGCCGCCTGCGGGAGAACACGAGCTTGAATACTGAAATCGGCAAGACCGGCGAAGTCATCGTCGAAGGCCATGTCATCGGCCGCCTCGATGGCTTCACCTTTGCACCGGATGCAGCGGAAGCAGGCTCCGATGCGAAAGCCTTGCAGGCTGCAGCGCAAGCGGTGCTCGCCGGCGAGATCAACGCGCGCGCCGAAAAACTGGGCAATGCGCCGGACGATCAGTTCGTGCTGACCTCGGAAGGCACCATCCGCTGGACCGGCGATGCCGTGGCGCGCCTGTCTGCCGCGGAGGAGGCGCTGCAGCCGCGCATCCGCATCATCTCCGACGAGCGCCTCACCGGTAGCCCGCGTGAGAAGGTGCAGGCCCGGCTCGAGCTCTGGCTCAAGACGCATATCGAAAAGCTGCTCGGGCCGATGTTCGAGCTCTCGAAGGCCGAGGACGTCACCGGCATTGCCCGCGGCATCGCCTATCAGCTGGTCGAGGCGCTCGGCGTGCTCGAGCGTCCCAAGATCGCCAACGAGCTGAAGGATCTCGACCAGCCCTCGCGTGCCGTGTTGCGCAAATACGGCGTCCGCTTCGGGGCCTATCACATCTATTTCCCCGGCCTGCTGAAGCCCGCCGGCCGTGCGCTGGCCGCACTGCTGTGGGCGCTGAAGCAGGACAATGTCGATCTGTCGTCGCTCTCGGGCGCGCAGCATCTGGCATCTTCGGGCCGCACCTCGTTCCCGGTCGACAAGCAGCTGCCGCGCGATGCCTATCGCGTGCTCGGCTACAAGCAGGCCGGCGAGCGCGCCGTGCGCGTCGACATCCTGGAGCGGCTCGCCGACCTGATCCGCCCGGCGCTGGCCTGGCGCGAGAACTCGCCCGGCGAAAAGCCTGCCGGCGCGTTCGACGGCCGCAGCTTTGTGGTGACGCAGGCGATGACCTCGCTCACCGGCTCGGCCGGCGAGGATTTCGCCTCGGTGCTGCGCGCGCTCGGCTATCGCATGGAGAAGCGTGCGCCGCTGCCGCCGAAGCCGGTGGCTGCTGCCGTCGAGACGCCGGCGGCCGAAGCCAGCGCGGAGGCTCCGACGGAACCGACTGCGACCGACGATGCTGCGACAACCGCGGACACCGCGATCGAAGCTGCCGCCGAGCCAGTCACCGTCGAAGACGCGCCCGGCATGGAGCAGCACGACGAGCCCGCGCACGAGGAGCCGGCGCTCGAAGCATCGCCTGATGCCCCCGTCACGCCCGAGGATGCCCCCGGCATCGCGCCGCCGGCGGAAGAGGCTGCTGCTGCACCCACCGAGGCTGTGGAGGCCGCCCCCGCCGAGGCTGCTGCAACGGAAGCCGCTGCATCCGCCGATGCGGCCGCGCCCGTCGAGGCTGCCGCTGCGCCTGCCGAGCCCGAACTCGTCGAGGTCTGGCGCCCCGGCGGCCGCCACGAGGATCGCAAGCCGCGCCACGAGCGTCATCGCCACCAGCGTCACCACAATCAGCGCCCGCAGGCGGGCGCCGAGGCGGGTGTTGCACCAGCGGAAGGCGAAGCAGCGCAAGCCGCTGACGGCGAGAAGCGCGGCGAGCGTCATCGTCACGGCGGTCATCGCCGCGATGGCGGCAGAGATTTCCGCAAGCCGCGCGAAGGTGGCGCCGAAGGCGCGCCGCGTCCAGAGGGGCGCGACGACAGGAACCGCCGCTTCGAGGGCAAGGATCGCGACAACAAGGATCGCGATCGCAACAAGGGCAAGTTCGGCGGAGATCGGGACAAGGGCCGCGACAATCGCGGTCGTGACCGCGACAAGGGCCGCGACCGCCAGGGCGGTCCCTCGCTGCGCCCCTACGCCTCGAGCGCCAACCCGCGCGAGCGCGATCGTCCGGCCGATCCGAACTCGCCCTTCGCAAAGCTTGCTGCGCTGAAAGAGCAGCTGTCCGGTCGCAAGGAGTGATCCCACGACCGAGCGGCAGCGTCTCGACAAATGGCTGTGGCACGCGCGGGTGGTGAAGGCGCGCACCTCCGCGGCCGAGCTCGTTGAGTCCGGCCACGTTCGCATCAACGGCACACGCGAGAAGTCGCCGGGCCATGCGATCAAGATCGGCGACGTGATCACCATCGCGCTCGATCGCACCGTGCGCGTGCTGAAAGTAACCGCTTTCAACGAGCGCCGCGGCGATGCCGCCTCGGCCCGCGTGCTCTACGAGGAGCTGAGCGAAGGCAATCAAAGTTCTCAGCGCAATTAATTGCGCTTTGAATTCATTTCTTGGTCGATCAAACGCGTAAAGCCGTCATGATCGGCCGTTCCCGACCTTGCGGCGCCGGGCCATCCGCGCTACGCAAGCCGCGACTTTTAAAAGAGCTTTTCGGAGCGTTGGATGACTTACGTCGTCACTGAAGCCTGCATCAAGTGCAAGTACACCGACTGCGTCGAGGTCTGCCCGGTCGACTGTTTCTACGAGGGCGAGAACATGCTCGTCATCCATCCTGACGAATGCATCGACTGCGGCGTGTGCGAGCCGGAATGCCCAGCCGACGCCATCAAGCCGGACACGGAACCGGGCCTGGAAAAGTGGCTCCAGGTCAATGCCGACTACGCCAAAAGCTGGCCGAACATCACCCAGAAGAAAGAATCACCCCCCGACGCGAAGGAATTCGACGGCCAGGAAGGCAAGTTCGAGAAATATTTTTCTCCGAACCCGGGCTCGGGAGACTAATTCTCGCCCAAACTTAACCCTAATACCTTCGTCGGCGCCGAAAACCAGTCACAAAAGTCCCTAAATCATTGATTTTTGCGGGAAATGTGCTATATTGGGCACATTAAGCCGAACCCCGTCAGCCCCGTTGGCCCCGTTGGGTTCCCGTGAAACCAAATGTCGAACAGGGGCGTGGCAGTTTCCGCGCGCAGGCTGTGTCACAGAAAACGCGTAAAAAGAGTACTTCAGCGAGGGCTTCCCATAAGGAGGCCAAAAAAGTCGCCGCGGCCAGCCGTAGCGCATCCAAGGGTCGGACCGCGACGAAGGCACCGGCTGCAAAGTCCTCGAAGAACAAAAGAAGCGCAATGCCTAACAAGACTGCCAAACCGGCCGCGAAAGCGACCGTTGCCAAGCCTGCTGCTGCCAAGGCTCCCGCTGTCAAGCCGGCCGCGCCGAAGGCTCCCGTTGCTGCTGCTCCTGCCAAGGCTCCTGTCGCTGCCAAGCCGGTCGTGAAGCCGGCGGCTGCTGCGCCGAAGGTCGAGGAAAAGAAGGTCGTGACCCAGCGTCAGGGCTTCAAGGCCAACGAATTCGTGGTCTATCCCGCTCACGGCGTCGGCCAGATCCTGGCCATCGAGGAGCAGGAGATCGCCGGTGCGAAGCTCGAGCTGTTCGTCATCAATTTCATCAAGGACAAGATGACGCTGCGCGTGCCGACCGCCAAGGTCGCCAACGTCGGCATGCGCAAGCTGTCCGACCCCGCGCTGGTGAAGAAGGCGCTGGAGACGCTGAAGGGCCGCGCCCGCGTCAAGCGCACCATGTGGTCGCGCCGCGCCCAGGAATACGAAGCAAAGATCAATTCGGGCGACATCGTCGCGATCGCCGAAGTCGTGCGCGACCTCTACCGTTCCGAGTCGCAGCCCGAGCAGTCTTACTCTGAACGCCAACTCTATGAAGCGGCGCTCGATCGTCTCTCCCGCGAGATCGCGGTTGTGCAGCACTCGACCGAGACCGAAGCGGTCAAGGAGATCGAGGCCCAGCTCGCCAAGAGCCCGCGTCGTACCGGCGCCAAGGCGGAAGCCGCTGAAGGCGAGGCGGATGCCGAGGGCGAGACCGACGATACCGATGGCGACGACACCACCGTCGCCGACGAGGCCGCCTAAGCGCGTCGTCAAGGCAAGAGATCAAAAGCCCGGCTGCTTGGCCGGGCTTTTCGTTTCTGATGCAACGGCGGTCGAGCCTTGCCCTACGGCGCCGCGCGCGGCTGGGTCCAGATCGCGATCGGCCGCTCGAGCCCGCGGATCGCTTGGGGATCCAGCGCGATCAACGATGCAAATGTCTCGGCTGTGCTGCCGAGCTCCAGCATGGCGCGGCTGACGAGATCGTGGCTTGCCACCAGCGCGCAGTCGAGCGTGCGCGTCAGCGCTTCGAGACGGCTTGCTGCGTTGACGGTCGCGCCGATCACGGCAAATTCCAGACAGGTGTGCCCGATGTCGCCGAGCACCACCGGCCCGTAATGCAGGCCAAAGCTGACGTGCATCGGCGGCTCACCGGATGCTCTTCGCTGCGCGCTCCACCTGTCCGCCGCCGCGATCATGGCCTGGGCACAGCGCAGCGCGTTGCTGGCGTCGCGCGTGCCGGCGAAGGGCGTGCCGAATGTCGCCATCAATCCGTCACCCAGATATTTGTCCAACGTGCCGTCGTGACGGAAAACCTCCTGCTCCATCAATCCGTGGAATTCGCGCAACGTCCGCACCACCTCCTCCGGGGTGCGCGCATCGGCAAAGGCCGTGAAGCCGACGATATCCACGAACAGCACCGCGACGTCCTGCGTGCGCACCTGTTTCAGTGGCTCGTCGTGCTTCGACAATTCCGTCACGACGTTGGGTGAAAAGTAGCGCGCAAGATTGCCGCGCTCCCGTTCCACCGCGGCATGCCGGATCAGCAGATCGTTGCTGCGGCGGACGGCGAGCGCCAGCGTCACGGCGACGATCATGAAGACGACGATTTCCTGGATGCGGATGCCGAATCCGATCGCAGCGGGCGAGATCAGCGCGAACAGCCTGTGATCGCTGCCCACCGCGTCCGCAATGCGGGCGGTCAGTGCGGGATCGCGATCAGGTTGCCACCACACCCAGGCTATGCCGATCACCCAGAGCGCTGCGGTCCATGTCCCGACCGCAACCACGGTTCGCCAGGAATAGGCCAGCGTGGCGCCCGAGAGCAGCACGAAGAAGTAGATGAAGTTGCCGAAATGGTACTGCATCGCCACCGGCCAGTGCGTCGTGCCGAAGGGGTTCGGGACGACGATGACGAATGTGAGCAGCGCCAGGTCGCAGAACAAAAGCGCCAATTCCGACCGCGACACGCCGACCCGCCCAACCCTGACCTGGGCCCAGCCGATCAGTGCGAACAGGCCCAGCAGCGCCACGTAGTAGAGCTGCTCCCATGCCGGGTTGATGGCCGGCAGCAGGCAAGCGATGATGGCAAGCGCGACATAGCGCGCCCGCACGGCCAGTTGCAGGCCCTCCTGCTTGGCGGATGCGAGTGCGGCCTGCGCGAACTGGACGGTTTCGGTCTCGCGCTGGCTGCGCGCGCGCGAAGGCTCGGCAGACGATTCGCGGCGCTCGACGAGCATTGTCACGGGGCGGTCTCCTCGCTTGGGCCGTTGCAGCACGACGACGGCTGTCAGCCGCCGCAACCGATCTTCAGTCTAGTGATGCATGGCCGCGAGGTCATCAGCTCGGGTGAGTGTTTTCCACCCGCGCAGCGAACCGCTCACTTCACCGGCCGCTTCTCGAGCTTCCTTGCCAGCGTGCGCCGGTGCATGCCCAGCCTTCGTGCCGCTTCCGAGATGTTGAAATCGGTCTCGATCAGCGTCTGGTGGATGCGCTCCCATTCCAGCGTCTTGATCGATGTCGGCCGTGCATCGAGTGCGACTTCGGCGTTGCCTTCGGCCCTGTTGAAGGCGGCTTCGATATCGTCGGTGTTCGACGGCTTTGCCAGGTAGTGGCAGGCGCCAAGCTTGATCGCCTCGACGGCCGTGGAGATGCTGGCAAAGCCGGTCAGCACCACGATCAGCATCTCCGGATCGTGCGTGTGCAGCAGCTCGACGCAGGCGAGGCCCGAGGCGCCGCCGAGCTTGAGATCGACCACTGCGTGTCCGAAGGATCGCTCCTCCAGCACCTTCCGCACCTCTTCGATCGAAGCTGCGAGGACGACGTCGTAGCCGCGGCGCTCGAACGAGCGTCTCAGCGTGCGCGCGAAGCCGGCATCGTCCTCGACGACGATGAGCGAACGGTCAGGCGTCAAACTTCCCTCCGATCGCGAGCGTTGCGAGCGGCAGCGTCAGGCGGACGGTGGCGCCGCGCTTCCTGTGGTTCTCGGCGGTCACGCTGCCGCCGAGCTTGCGCACGACGTTCACCACCAGGAACAGGCCGAGCCCGCCGCCGGCGCGGCCCTTGCTCGAGTGATAGGGTTTTCCGAGCTGCGCCAGCATCTCCGGCGCGAAGCCCGGGCCGCGATCGCTGATCGACAGCACGAGATTGTCGCCCTCGCGCTCGGCCAGCAGCTCCACCCATTCGCGCGAGACCTCATAGGCATTGTCGAGCACGTTGAAGATCACCTGCTTCAGCGCGATGTCCGAGACGATCGCGACGTCCTCGCCGAACGTGTTGACGAAATAGAGCGTGCGCGCCGAGCGCGCGTCGCGCCACTCGTCCACCAGCGCGGTGACGAAGGCCGTCACCGTCGTCGGCGAGGAGCCTTCGCCGCGCGCCTCGCCCGCCGACACCAGGATGCCCGTCACGATGGTCTTGCAGCGTTGCAGAGAGGTTTCCATCTCCGCGAGATCCTCGGCAAGTTCCTGATCGGCGGCGAGATCGGGCATGCGGCGCCAGTCGCTGAGGATGACCGACAGCGAGGCCAGCGGCGTGCCGAGCTCATGCGCCGCGCCGGAGGCGAGCAGGCCCATGCGGACGATGTGGTCCTGCTCGGCCGCATGCTGGCGCAGCGCCGCCAGATGCGCATCGCGCTCGCGCAAATTCCTGTTGATGCGGGTGACGAACACGACCAGCAGCACGGCGTTGAGGACGAAGCCCAGCAGCATGCCTGTTACGGTGAGACTGTAGGCCTCGCTGATCGGGTTAGGCGGCAGGTCGAGCGGCCGGTAGGCCATGGTCAGCCAGATGAAACTCGCGCAGGTCAGTGCGACCAGCGACCAGGTAGAGCGGGCATTAAGCAGCACCGCGCCCAGGGTGACCTGGAGCAGGAACAGCGAGGTGAAGGGATTGGTGGCGCCGCCGCTGAGGTAGAGCTGCGCGGTCAGCGCGACGACGTCGAGCATCAAGGCGACCAGCAGCTCGTTGTTGGTGATCGCTGCGCGATGGCGCACCCAGACGAGGCTGGAGACGTTGAGCAGCACCAGCGCGCCGATCACCGCGCCCATCCGTTCCAATGGCAGGGGAATACCCAGGCCAAAATGCACGCCGCCGATGGTCACGATCTGGCCGACCACCGCGGTCCAGCGCAGCTGGATCAGCAGCGCCATGTTCTTGCGGTTGGTCTCGTCGTCGGTCGGCGCAACGCCGATCAGCTCGCTGCGCGCGTCCGCCTGCGATTGCAGTGTGACGGCGTCATGCGTCATTCCGTCGTTAGGTAGATTCGACGATCGTTCCAGCATCTGATCCCGTCCTGCGGGCGGAGGCATCCGAGCCGCCGGCCGGTTCGTGGACGAAGCGCTTGCGGCGGAACAGCCCGCCACCGAATGTGACGAAAAGTTTACCCGCCAGCATGAAAGCCAGAGCAAACCACGTCAGCGCGTAGATCAGGTGGTTATTGGGAAAGCGGATCACGGTCAATCCGCCGATCGGGCCGCTGCCGGAAAGTGATCCGGCGTCTGCATCGATGAAGAAGGGCGCGACCTCATGGAGGCCGCGCGCTGCCGCAATCGCGGCGACATCCCGCGAATACCAGCGGTTGTGCTGGGGCACGTTGTTCCTGAGAAAACCGCCTTGCGGCTCGGTCATGCGGAGCAGGCCCGTGATCTCGACCTGGCCGTCCGGATTGCCGCTCTGGCGCGTCGATGCGTCGCGCCGCTCGGACGGCACGAAGCCGCGATTGACCAGGACCAGCGCGCCGTCGCCGCGCTGAAGCGGCGTCAGCACCCAATAGCCGGGGCCTTCCTCGGTCACGGCCTGAACCAGTGTCTCGCGGTCATGCAGGAAGCGGCCGGTGACGCTGACGTGCCTGTATTCGTCGCTTGCGGTGGAGACGGCCGGCCAGGCCGCGGGCGACGGGATCGGCTGGGCCGGGGCATGGACGCGCTGCTCGACGCGGTCGATCAGCGCCAATTTCCAGGTGCGCCGTTCGATCTGCCAGACGCCGAGCGCGATCAGAACAGCAAAGGCGGTGAGCGCGAGGGCCGTGAGCCACAGAGACGGGAAGCGCGCAGCCTTGCCGCGCGCCCCATCCGCCTTGCTCGTCACGGTCCGGATCTCGCTCACTTCATTCCCGTCATCTCGTGCATCGGCATCATGTTGCTGTTGAGGTGGTTCATCACCCACAGCGACCCGGACAGCGCGATCACCACCATGACGATGGTGAAGATCAGTGCCATCATGCTCCAGCCGTTCTCGGACTTGGTGTTCATGTGCAGGAAGTAGATCATGTGCACGACGATCTGCACGACCGCGAAGGCCATGATGACCAGCGCGGTGATCTGCTTGCTCGGCAGCGCGCCGCTCATCACCAGCCAGAACGGGATCGCGGTCAGCACGACCGAGAGCACGAAGCCGAGCATGTAGCCCGAGAACGTGCTGTGCGCGTGGCCGTCGTCGTGGTGATGGTCGCCCGCGTGAGCGGCGTGGGTATCGGTGTTCATCGCAGAACTCCCAGGAGATAGACGAAGGTGAAGACGCCGATCCAGACCACATCGAGGAAGTGCCAGAACATCGACAGGCACATCAGGCGGCGGCGGTTGGCTTCGATCAGGCCGAACTTCCAGACCTGCACCATCAACGTCACCAGCCAGATCAGGCCGCAGGAGACGTGCAGGCCGTGGGTGCCAACCAGGGTGAAGAAGGCGGACAGGAAGGCGCTGCGCTGGGGCGTCGCGCCTTCATGGATCATGTGGGCGAACTCGGAGAGCTCGATGCCGATGAAGGCGAGGCCGAACAGGCCGGTGATCGCCAGCCACATCTGGGTCTGGGCGATCTTGTTCTGCTGCATCGTCAGCATGGCAAAGCCATAGGTGATCGACGACAGCAGCAGCATCGAGGTGTTCACGGCGACCAGCGGCAGCTCGAACAGGTCCTTCGGGGCGGGACCGGCGGCGTAGTTGCCGCCGAGCACGCCGAAGGCGGCGAACAGCATCGCGAAGATGAGACAGTCGCTCATCAGGTAGATCCAGAAGCCGAACGAGGTGCTGTAGCCTTCGGGATGCGGGTGTTCGTCGGCGAGGTAGAACATCGGCTCGCCGGTCTGGGCGGGATTGACAGAGACAGTCATTTACTTGGCTCCGGCGAGCAGTTTGGTACGCGCGTCCTCGGTCCGGATGACGTCTTCAGCCGGAATGTCGAAGTCGCGGTGATAGTTGAAGGTGTGACCGATCCCGACGACGAGCATCGCGATGAAGCTCCCAGCCGCCAGCCACCAGATGTACCAGATCAGGCCAAATCCCATTGCGGTGGCGAAGCCGGCGAGGATGATGCCGGTGCCGGTGCTGCTGGGCATGTGGATCGGCCTGAACCCGGTGAGCGGACGCTGGTAGCCGCGCTTCTTCATGTCCCACCACGCGTCATTGTCGTGAACGACGGGGGTGAAAGCGAAGTTGTAGTCCGGCGGGGGTGAGGAGGTCGCCCATTCCAGAGTGCGCGCATCCCAGGGATCGCCGGTGACGTCCTTGAGCTGCTCGCGCTTGAGGAAAGAGACCGCGAACTGCATCAGCATGCAGAGGATGCCGAGGAAGACGAGGAAGGCGCCGATCGCGGCGATGACGAACCAGATCTGGAGGCTGGGATCGTCGAACACGCGCAGGCGGCGGGTCACGCCCATCAGGCCGAGCACGTAGAGCGGCATGAAGGCGAGGTAGAAGCCGACGACCCAGAACCAGAACGACAGCTTGCCCCAGAACACATCGAGCTTGAAGCCGAACGCCTTCGGGAACCAGTAATTGATGCCGGCAAAGGCGCCGAACACCACGCCGCCGATGATCACGTTGTGGAAATGCGCGATCAGGAACAGGCTGTTGTGCAGAACGAAGTCGGCCGGCGGCACCGCCAGCAGCACGCCGGTCATGCCGCCGAGCACGAAGGTCAGCATGAACGCGATCGTCCACAACATCGGCAGCTCGTAGCGGATACGGCCGCGATACATCGTGAACAGCCAGTTGAACATCTTCGCGCCCGTCGGGATCGAGATGATCATCGTGGTGATGCCGAAGAACGAGTTGACGCTGGCGCCGGAGCCCATCGTGAAGAAGTGGTGCAGCCAGACCAGGTACGACAGGATGGTGATGACCACCGTGGCGTAGACCATCGAGGTGTAGCCGAACAGGCGCTTGCCCGAGAAGGTCGAGGTGACCTCCGAGAAGACGCCGAAGGCGGGGAGAACCAGGATGTAGACCTCGGGATGGCCCCAGATCCAGATCAGGTTCACGTACATCATCGGGCTGCCGCCGAAATCGTTCGTGAAGAAGTTGGTGCCGACGTAGCGATCGAGCGAGAGCAGCGCGAGCACGACGGTCAGAACGGGGAAGGAGGCGACGATCAGGATGTTGGTGCAGAGCGAGGTCCAGGTGAAGACCGGCATCTTCATCATGGTCATGCCGGGGCACCGCAACTTGACGATGGTACAGATCAGGTTGATGCCGGATAACGTCGTGCCGACGCCGGCGACCTGCAGCGCCCAGATGTAATAGTCGACGCCGACATCAGGACTGTAGCCGATGTTCGACAACGGCGGATAAGCCAGCCAGCCGGTGCGGGCGAATTCGCCGATGAACAGCGAGGCCATCACCAGCACCGCGCCGCCGACCGTCATCCAGAAGCTGAAATTGTTCAGGAACGGGAACGACACGTCGCGTGCGCCGATCTGGAGCGGCACGACATAGTTCATCAGGCCCGTGACCAGCGGCATCGCCACGAAGAAGATCATGATCACGCCGTGGGCGGTGAAGACCTGGTCGTAGTGATGGGCGTTGAGATAGCCTTCGGAGCCGTTGAACGCGAGCATCTGCTGGCCACGCATCATTAGCGCGTCCGCGAAGCCGCGCAGCAGCATCACGATGCCGAGGATCATGTACATGATGCCGATGCGCTTGTGGTCCACCGTGGTGAACCATTCGCGCCAGAGGTAGCCCCACAGGCGGAAATAGGTGAGGCCGGCGAGCAGCGTGGCGCCGCCGAGCGCGACCACCGCGAAGGTGCCGACGACGATCGGCTCGTGCAGCGGCAGCGATTCGAGGCCGAGCCGGCCGAAGATGAGCTTGAGAAGATCAGGAGACATGCGGGATCTCTTTAGGAGTCTGACTTCGGACGTTGTCCGAGGAAGAAGGACGAGGACTTCAGCGGCGTGAACGTCGGCCGCCTCAGGCCGGCGCCGAGCAGCGGCGCGGTGTCAGTGGGGGCCATGATGGAGGCGGTGGTCTTGCCCTGCGGCGCATCGGGCGTGCAGGTGCCGGCGACGAAGGTCGGCTCCGGCCCGAGCGGGCTGCCGCGGCGGGCGTACTTGTCGTAGGCGAGCGGCAGGGTGTTGTTCAGGCCCTCATGGCCGTTGCCGCCCTTGGCGTCGATCGCCATCATCTCGCTCTGGCACATCTTGCCCGTCTCGACGCACATGTTGAGGATCAGGCGGTAGAGATCGGAATCGATGGTGCCGTAGCGGCGCACCGGCTCGTTCTGGCTGGGCTTCTCCAACTGGAGATATTCGGCGCGGCCGAGCGAGCCACCGGCGGACTTGGCGCTGGCGATCCAGGCATCAAAGCCCTTGTCGTCGAGGCCCTGGAAGTTGAAGTGCATGCCGGAGAAGCCGGCGCCGCTGTAGTTCGCCGAAAAGCCCTTATAGGTGCCGGGATGGTTCACCACGGCGTGGAGCTTCGTCTCCATGCCCGGCATCGCGTAGATCTGGCCGGCGAGCGCGGGGATATAGAACGAGTTCATCACCGAAGAGGCGGTGATGCGGAATTTGATCGGACGATCGACCGGAGCAGCGAGGTCGTTGACGGTGGCGATGCCGTAGTCCGGATAGATGAAGAGCCACTTCCAGTCGAGCGCGACGACGTCGACCTCGAGCGGGGCCTTGGACTGGTCCACGGCCTGCTCCGCTTTGATGCGGCCGAGCGTGCGGTAGGGGTCGAGCAGATGCGTGCCCATCCAGGTCAGCGCGCCCAGGCAGATGATGATCAGCAGCGGCGCCGACCAGATCACCAGCTCGAGCTTGGTCGAGTGGTCCCAATCCGGCTCGTAGCGGGCCGAGGTGTTGGACTGGCGATAGCGCCACGCGAACAGCACCGTCAGCGCCATCACGGGGACGACGATCAGGAGCATCAGGACGGTGGAGATGATGACGAGGTCGCGCTGTTGCGCTGCGATATCGCCGGCAGGCGCCAGCACGACGTAGTTGCAGCCGCTGAGCGCAGCTGCCAGAGGTAGCAGCGCCAGGATCTTGAGACGGGACACGGGCCGAGCCTTATGAGAATGAGTTTCCTTTGCGGGCCCAAGGGGTAGCTGCGGCGCAGCAATCCGGACATTGGACAATTTGTCCAATGTTGCAGTGCGAAATGTTGGGTCACACAGGGGCGGATTGCCTGGCGCCCCGCCGGGCGGTCGGCTTTGGTTTTCAGGACGTTAAGGGCGCACGAATGGCGACGGCACAGACCCCCGCAATGGCGGATATCCACTCGGGCGAGCACGGCCACGACCAGGCCAGTCCCGGCGAGATCGCCATCGGCGTCATCATCGGCCGCACCTCGGAATTCTTCGACTTCTTCGTCTACGCGATCGCCTCGGTGATCGTATTCCCGCGCCTGGTGTTCCCGTTCACGAGCGAGCTGACCGGCACCCTCTATTCCTTCATGATCTTCGCGCTGGCCTTCGTGGCCCGGCCGATCGGAACCGTCATTTTCATGACGGTCGACCGCGAATACGGCAAAACGGCCAAGCTGGTCTCGGCGCTGTTTCTGCTCGGCACCGCCACGGTCGCGCTCGCGTTCCTGCCCGGCTATCACGACATCGGCGTTGCCGCGATCTGGCTGCTGGCGCTGGCGCGGATCGCGCAGGGTCTGGCCTGGGGCGGCGCCTGGGACGGCATGGCTTCGCTGCTGGCCCTGAACGCGCCACCGTCCAAGCGCGGCTGGTATGCGATGGTTCCGCAGCTCGGCGCGCCGCTCGGGTTGATCGTGGCGAGCGCGCTGTTCGCCTATTTCGCCGGTAACCTCTCGGCCGACGACTTCTTCGACTGGGGCTGGCGCTATCCGTTCTTCGTCGCCTTCGCCATCAACGTCGTGGCGCTGTTCGCGCGCCTGCGCATGGTGACGACGGAAGAATATTCTTCGTTGTTCGAGACCCGCGAACTGCAGCCCGCGCGTATCTCCGAGACCGTCGCGCGCGAAGGCCAGAACATCATGCTCGGTGCATTCGCGCCGCTGGCGAGCTTCGCGCTGTTCCACATGGTCACGGTGTTTCCGCTGTCCTGGGTGTTCCTGTTCACCCGCGAAAGCCCGGTGCGCTTCCTGATCATCGAGATCGTCGCCGCCGTGTTCGGCGTCGCGGCGATCGTGGCCTCCGGCATCATCGCCGACCGCGTCGGCCGCAAATCGCTGCTGATGGGATCGGCCATTGCGATCGCGATCTACAGCGGTTTTGCTCCGCAGCTGCTCGATGCCGGCGCGTTCGGTGAGACCATCTACATGGTGATCGGTTTCATCCTGCTGGGTCTCTCCTTCGGCCAGTCCTCGGGCGCGATCGCCTCGAACTTCCGGCAGGCGTACCGCTACACGGCTTCCGCGCTGACCTCGGATATGGCCTGGTTGTTCGGTGCCGGCTTCGCGCCGTTGGTGGCGCTGCTGCTCGCCACCAATCTCGGCGTCATCGCGTCGGGTGCGTATCTGCTGTCAGGCGCGTTCTGGACCCTGCTCGCACTCTGGCTCAGCGGCCAGCGCGAGGCGGGCGACATGGACGCGGGCGCTTAATCAGCGCGGAGCTGGTAGGGTGGGCAAAGGCGCGTAGCGCCGTGCCCACCATCTCTCAACGATTGCGTTAGGGAATGGTGGGCACGCTTCGCTTTGCCCACCCTACGGCAGCATCAATCCGCTACGACCTTCACGCGATCCCGTACCTTCACCTGCGCGGTGCGATCGAGCCCATTGAGCACGCGGAAGCGTTCGGCGGGATGATCGACACCGGCCATGCGGTGGGAGAGCGATTCCACGGTGTCGCCGGGCTGCACGGTGATGACCTTGATGCGCAGCGGGCGCGCGGCCTGGATCTCGTCGAGCGTCAGGCGGCGGAATGAATTGACGGTCTCGCGCGCGTTGCGCTCGCTCTCGGTCGATTTCTGCCGTGTCGCGAAGATGAAGCGATAGACGTCGCTGCCGAAGCGCAACGCATAGACCTTGAACTGCCACTGATCGCCCTTGGCGGTGGCGGACGCGGCCGGAAAGCCGTTGATGGTGATGTCTTCGATGGAGGCCTTCTCGACGCCCTCCATCCAGCCGGAATTCAGGTAATCGCCGAGCGACTGCTCGGCCGGCACCCTCACGACGTCGAAGCGCATCGCCTGCGAGCCGCCGTCGCGCACGCCGATCACCGCCTGCGCGGTGTTGTCGAGCGTGAAATTGTCCGGCGCCTGGAAGGTGAAGCCGAGTTTCGGGTGCAGGAAACGCCGGCCGCGCACAAAACCTTCGCTGGGATCTTCGCCATAGACGAGGTTGTCGATCGCGGCGAGGTAGGTCTCGCGGTCGCGCTCGGCGCCCTCGGGCGCCGCATATTGCCGCGCGATGGTCTGCGCATTCTGCACGCGCTCGGGGGTGGCCGGATGCGACGAGGTGAAATCCTGCGCGCGTGGATCGAGCGAGGTCTTGCCGACCTTGAGCTCGGCATTGCGCTCCATCGCCGAGAGGAAGCGGGCGGCACCATAGGGATCGAAATGTGCCTTGGCGGAAAGGCCGACGCCGATGCCGTCGGCCTCGAACTCCTGGTTGCGCGAAAAGCTCGCCATGGTGAGCTTGGTCTTGGCCAGCGCAAGCGCGGTGAGATCTGGATCGTTGCTCATGTCGGTGACGACGCGGGTGACGATCGCGGCCTGGCGCGCCTGGTCCTCGCGCATCGCGGCGTGCTTGGACAGCACATGCGCCATCTCGTGGCTGAGCACGGAGGACAATTCCGAAGTATCGCTCGCAAGCGCAAGAAGTCCGCGGGTGACATAGAGCTGGCCGTTCGGCAGCGCGAACGCGTTCACGGCGCCGGAATTGAGAATGGTGACCTTATAGCCCTGGTCGGGGCGGTCGGACGCCGCGACGAGCCGGTCGACGGTCTTGCTGACCAGCGATTCGAGCCTGGGGTCGTCGTAGGTGCCGCCGTAGCTCGCCAGGATGCGCTCGTGCTCTTTTTCGGTGGCGGGGGTCTGCGCGACGGCCGGTTTCGGCTTGGGCATCGCCACGGTCGGCGGGGCCGCCGCGGTCTGGAACCGGTTCATGTCGCCGCAACCGGCAAGGGCTGAGCCCAGCACGAGGCACAGCGCGGCCGGCGCAGCCCGCAGGCGGCGGCGTTCACTCGATACGTGCCGTTCTAGCACCCCATTCACGTCGCTCAACCCGTGCCTGGCCCTTTATTAGGGCCTTACCCCTGTCGGCTCGTTTGCGCCCAGCAACTCGATCTGTCCCGCAAGGCGCACATCGATGCGCGGCCCTGTATTCCCCTCGACCCAGCCCCGGACGCGAATGCGTCGATTTTCCAGGGACTTAAGAGTAATCCCGGCGTTTTCGAACGCGGGTTGCGTGCGCTTTGAAATAGTCACGGCAAAGCCGCGTGTCCAGTTCCATCCGAAGTTGAGGTAGGTCATTGTCCCAGCTTGCCGGACCGACAGGACTTTGCCCTCGACCACCATAAAGCGCCCGATCCCCGCCAAAATATCGTCCGGACTTTCCGCGTTTTTTATGGCCGACGGGTCAGCCCAGTTGCCCTTTTTTTGGCGCCGTGCCTCGGTCTCCGCCGCCATCAGGGCTGCCGCGCAGTCCTTGTCCGCGATCTCGGCGGAGACGAGGGCGTCGCCCTGGGCGAGCAGCACGGCCTGCACGGAGATGCCGCTGTCGCCGGCAAATATGAACGCGGCTTGGCGGCCGTAGCGGTCGGGCGTGTCGTCCGCGCTCCGCAGACTCACGTCGCGGCCGACGAGCAGCGAGGTCAGTGCCTGCTTCGTCGTCGCGGTCGGCTCGATTCCGGTGAGGCGGACTTCGCGGCCGTCATCGAGACGCACGCTGCGGGCATCGACCATCGCCGCGACGCGGCCTTCGCCCTGAGTCTCGAATTGGCACGGCGCGGCGAACGCAGTGTGAGCCGCGGCGAGAAGAAATGCGACGATGAGGTGAAGCCGTTGCGTCACATGACCCGGAGAGGTTGCGTTGCGCTTTAGCTTTAACCCAAACGCGGCGAATGACGAAGGGGGCAGTCGACGTGTGACACTTCGCTTCTGCCTCACACTCCGTCATTGCGAGCGCAGCGAAGCAATCCAGCGTCTTTACACGGCGACAGTCTGGATTGCTTCGCTGCGCTCGCAATGACGCGTGGAAGGAGGTGCGGTTCAATTTTCATTCCGCTTTGCGGAAAACATGCGCGGCAATCGTGCTGCCGCATCATCCCTCGCGCTTGCTGTGCTTTCGCGCATGCGGCATGATTGCGGCAACAGCTTCAACCAAGAGCAATAACCAAGCCGCCATCAGAGTACGGCGCGATAAGGGAGGTCTTTTTCGATGAAGCATATTTTGTCGGGCATTTTTGCCGCAGCGTTTGCGCTGAGTGCGAGCGCCGCCGCGCAGGCCCAGGACAAGCCGCCGCTGAAGATCGGCGGCATCCTCGACATGTCGAGCCTGTATGCCGACATCACCGGCCCCGGCAGCGAGACCGCGGCCAAGATGGCCGTCGAAGATTTTGGCGGCGAGGTGCTGGGACGCAAGATCCAGGTGCTCGCAGCCGACCATCTCAACAAGGCTGACCTGTCCGCCAACATCGCCCGCGACATGCTCGACAACCAGGGCGTCGAGATGATCTACGATGTCGCGGCCTCGGCCACTGCGCTTGCCGCCGGCGAGATCGCGAAGCGCGCAACAAGATCATCATGTTCAACGGCCCGGGCTCGATCCGTCTCACCAACGAGGCCTGCGGTCCCTACACCATTCACTACGTGTTCGACACTTACGGCCAGGCCAACGTGACCGGTCTTGCCGCCGTGAAGTCCGGCCTCGACAGCTGGTTCTTCCTCACCGCCGACTACGCCTTCGGCCAGGACCTGGAGAAGGACACCAGCGCCGTCGTCACCAAGACCGGCGGCAAGGTGCTCGGCGCCGTGCGCCATCCGCTCAACACCTCGGATTTTTCGTCGTTCCTGCTCCAGGCTCAAGCGTCCAAAGCCAAGGTGATTGGCCTTGCCAACGCCGGCGGCGATACCGTCAACGCCATCAAGCAGGCGGCCGAATTCGGCATCACCAAGGGCGGCCAGAAAGTCTCGCCGCTGCTCGCCTTTGTCACCGACATCGACTCGATCGGACTGGAGACCGCGCAGGGCCTGCTGCTGGCGGAAGCCTTCTACTGGGACCTCAACGATGACACGCGCGCATTTTCGAAGCGATTCACCGAACGCATGAAGCGGCCGCCGACCTCGGCGCAGGCCGGCGTCTATTCGTCCGTCACGCACTATTTGAAGGCCGTGAAGGCCGCGGGCACGACCGACTCGGCCGCGGTCATCAAGGTGATGAAGGAGACACCGATCAACGACTTCTTCGCCAAGAACGGCAAGATCCGCGAGGACGGCCGCATGATCCACGACATGTACCTGTTCGAGGTCAAGAAGCCGTCGGAATCCAAGGGCCGCTGGGACGACTACAAGCTGCTCGCCACCGTGCCCGGCAACGAGGCGTTCCAGTCGCTGGAGCAGTCGCGCTGCCCGCTGGTGAAGAAATAAGCCTCGTCATTGCGAGGAACGAAGTGACGAAGCAATCCAAATCGTCTCCGCCGAAGCATTCCTGGATTGCTTCGCTTCGCTCGCAATGACGAGTGTGGCGATCGACAGAGCAAAATAACAAGGGAGGCGTCCCATGAACGACATGGTCCTGCAAAAGCTCGAAGGCGGACTGCTCACCATCACGATGAATCGTCCCGAGCGGAAGAACGCGCTCAATCCCGACATGGTCGCGGGGCTGGTCGAGGCCGCGCGGCGCGCGGCTGACGATCCCGAGGTGCGCGCGGTGTTGTTCAAAGGCGCAGGCGGCTCGTTCTGCGTCGGCGGCGACGTCAAGTCGATGGCGGCAGGCCGTGCGCCGCTGCCGTTCGAAGTGAAAATGGCGAACCTGCGCCGCGGCATGGAAGTATCGCGCATCCTGCACCAGATGCCGAAGCCCGTGGTGGCGCAGCTCGACGGCGCTGCAGCCGGCGCCGGCCTTTCGATGGCGCTGTCCTGCGACCTGCGCATCGCGAGCGAATCCTGCAAGATCACGACCGCCTTCGCCAAGGTCGGCTTCTCCGGCGATTATGGCGGCACCTATTTCCTGACGCAGCTGCTCGGCAGCGCGCGGGCGCGCGAGCTCTATCTGATGTCGCCGGTGCTCACCGCGAAGGAGGCGCATGCGATCGGGATGGTGACGAAGGTGGTGCCCGACGCCGAGATCGACACAGCCGCGCACGAGCTCGCGCTGTCGCTGGCGCAGGGCCCATCGATCGCGCTCGGCTTCATCAAGCGCAACATCAACAACGCCGAGCATCTGGCGCTGGAAGATTGCTTCGACGGCGAGGCGATCCATCACACCCGTTGCAGCGACACCGAGGACCACAAGGAAGCCGCCAAGGCCTTTGTCGAAAAGCGCAAGCCGACCTTCAGGGGCGCATGACGATGGCGCCCTATATGCGGCTCCGGCAGATCTGCCTCGTCGCGCCGCAGCTCGCGCCTGTGGTCGCCGACATCGCCGGGATCATGGGCCTCGACGTCTGCTACCGCGATGGCAATGTTGCCAAATACGGCCTGGAGAACGCGCTGCTTCCGGTCGACACGATCTTGCTGGAGGTGGTCGCGCCGTTCAAGGGCGGCACCACCGCCGGCCGCTTCATCGAGAAGACCGGCGGCCGCGGCGGCTATATGGCGATCTTCTGCTGCAACGATCCGGATGAACGCGGCCGCAACGCCAATGCGATGGGCGTGCGCACCGCCAACGTGATCGACCACGCGCCCTATCACGGCGTGCAGCTCCACCCGCGCGACTGCCGCGCCGCCTTCATCGAGTTCAACCATACAAAAGGCAGCGACGATATTCTGGGGCCGTATCCGCCCGCGGGGCCGGATTGGCAAAAGTTCATCCGCAAGGATGTGACGCTGGCGCTGACGGGCGTTGAGATGCAGAGCCCGGATCCGCGGGGGCTCGCAGAACATTGGGGGAAGATCATCGGGGTCGCGCCTTGTGGCGATGCCGAATTGAAACTGCCCAATGCCGCCTTCCGTTTCGTGAGGGGCGCGAGCGAGATCATGAGCGCGCTGGAGTTTCAGGTGGCGGATGTCGCGAGCGTGCTGCATGCCGCGAAGGCAAAGGGGCTCGCGGTGGCGGGCAATGAGTTTTTGCTCGGCGGGGTGACGTTCCGCGTAAGCTGAAAGCCGGCCCGTGCTTCCTTCTCCCACAACAAGGGGAGAAGGAAGAAAGAGACTACCTTCCCCTAAAATTCGCCGCGCGGCGCTCTTCGGTGGCCTTGACGCCTTCCTTGAAGTCTTCCGTCGCCCGCAAGCGCGTCTGCTCGCCGAGTTCGTGGTTGGTCGCGGCCATCACGCGGTCGGCGAGGTTGGCGCGCATCGTGGCGCGGGTGGAGAGGAGGCCGAGCGGGGAGCATTCGGCGATCTCGGCGGCGAGCTTCATCGCGCCTGCCTTCACCTGGTCCTGCGGCACCAGCTCGTTGGCGAGGCCCCACTTGACGGCCTCTTCGCCGGTGACGCGGCGGCTGGTGTAGAACATCAGCTCGGCGTTGTTCTTGCCGATCAGCTCGGGCAGCGTCACGGTCAGGCCGAAGCCGGGATGGAAACCGAGCCGGGTGAAGTTCGCGGAGAAGCGCGCTTCCGGGCAGGTGACGCGGAAGTCGGCCGACACTGCGAGACCAAGTCCGCCGCCAATGGCTGCGCCCTGCACCGCGGCGACGATCGGCTTCTTGGCGCGGAAGATGCGCACGGCCTGGATGTAGAGATGGTTGATCGGGCCGAGGTTGTCGGCCGGGTCGCCCTTCTTCTCGGCCTCGCGCGCTTCCTGCGCTTGCCGCGCCGGATCGCCAAAATTGGCGCCGGCACAGAATGCCTTGCCTTGCGCCGACAGCACGGATGCGCGGATCTCGATGTCGCGATCGAACTCGTCGAGCGCATCCGCGATCTGGTTGATCAGCGAGATGTCGAAGAAGTTCAGCGGCGGGCGGCGGATCTCGATGGTGCCGACGTGGCCAATTTTCTCGACGCCGATATCTTTGTAGGTGCTCATGATGTCCTCGAAAGTTTAGCGGAGCCCAAGTCCGCGCGCGATGATGCCGCGCAGCACCTCGGTGGTGCCGCCCTGGATGGTGAGTTTCGGTGCGGTCTTGATGGCGAAGTCGAGTTGCCGCTCCAGCGTCTCGCGGTTGGTCGCGGTCTCCTCGACGAAGGCGGCGAGATCGCGCACGCGGTGCGGAAGCTGCTGCTCCCAGACCGTGCCGATGTCCTTGACGATGGACGCCTCCACGACCGGCTCCTTGCCGGCCTGCAGCATGCCCGCAACCGAGACCGACATGCGCCGCATGGTGTGGAGCTGCGCCACGAGCCGGCCGATGCCCTCGGCGCTGCGCGTGTCCGGGTTGGGGCCGACCGCGCGCACCAGCTCTGTCAGCACGTAATAGGTCTCCAGAAAACGCTCGGGGCCGGAACGCTCATAGGCGAGCTCGCTCGTCGCCTGCTTCCAGGCGCCGTCGACTTCGCCGAGCACGTGATCATCGGGCACGAAGAAGTCGGTGAAGACGACCTCGTTGAACTCGTACTGGCCGGTGATCTGGCCGATCGGGTTCACTCGGATACCCGGCTGCTTCATCTTGACCAGAAACTGCGTCAGGCCGTGACGGCGGTTTTCCTTGGTCGGCTGCGAGGTCCGGAAGATCGCGATCATGTAGTCGGCAATGTGCGCCGACGAGGTCCAGATCTTGGTGCCGTTGATGAGATAGCCGCCGTCGGTCTTGGTCGCGCGCGTCTTCGCCGCGAACAGATCGGAGCCGGAGTTCGGCTCGCTCATGCCGATGGCAAAGCAGATCTCGCCTCGGCAGATGCGCGGCAGGATATCCATCTTGATATGCTCGGGCGCGTATTTGATCAGCACCGGCCCGCTCTGGCGGTCAGCGACGAAGAAACGCCGCGTCGGCGCGTTGGCGACGCGCATTTCCTCGGTCACCACGTAGCGCTCGAGGAAGGAGCGCTCCTGGCCGCCATATTTTTTCGGCCAGGTCATGCCCAGCCAGCCCTTGGCGCCGACCCGGCGGGAAAATTCCGGCGCGTCGGTGTCTTCGCGGTTGGGCTTGTGCGGATCGAAGGTGCCGGCCGCGATTTCCTCGGCGAGGAAGGCGCGCACTTCCTTGCGCAATTGCTCGCACTTCTCGGGCAGGCGGATCGGATCGAAACGGAGGGCAGCGGTCATTGTTGTCTCGTCCCCTGATCAGCGCGAAGCCACGAGCGGCCACAATTCGTCGGCGCCGCGGTTTGCGACCAGCTTGCCGAGCTCGACGGCCCAGTGACTCTCCGAGCCGAAATCGTCGCGCCAGGCCAGCGCCCGTAGCGAAAAGCGGTGCAGGATGTGCTCGCTGGTGAAGCCGATGGCGCCGTGCACCTGATGCGCGATGGCGCCGCCTTTCTCCGCGGCTTCCGCGCAGCGGATCTTTGCCGAGGCGGCTTCGAGATAGACCTCGTCGTCGAATGACTTTGCGTTCGCGATGGCGTCGGCCGCGGATGTTGCGGCCGCAAGCGCGGCAGCGGATTCGCCGGCGAGACGGGCGAGATTGTGCTGCACGGCCTGAAACTTCGAGATCTTCTTCTCGAATGCGACGCGCTCGTTGGAATAGCGCACGGAGATGTCGAGCATCGCTTCCAGCGCGCCCGCGATCTGAAGGCTGCGCGCGACGCCGCCCATCAGCATGAGCGTGGTCTGGTCGAAGCCCTTCGCGGGCTTGACGGCGACGGGCTGGACCTTGTCGAGCGTCACGGTATCGCTGTGGTCGTAGCCGAGGTTGAGTCCGGAGTCGATCCGGCCCCTGCTCGCTTCGACCAAGGCAATCGAGATCCCATCCTTGCCGTGCGCCAGCACCGCAAAGTGCTTCGCCGCCTTGGCAAAGGGCACGCCGCGGGCGCGGCCCGAGAGCGCGCCGTCGGCATCGAGCGTGATGCGATCCTTCGGCGAGGCCGGCAGCACCGTCATCTCGCCTTCCGGTGAAGCGATTTTCGCCTGCGCAAGCAACCAGCCCGCCAGCATGGTCTCGGCCAGGGGAACCGCGACCGCGAAGCGGCCGGCGGCGTTCAGCAGCGCAAAACCGTCGGCAAGGCTGGCGCCGGAGCCGCCGAGATCGTCGGGCACCCAGGACAGAGGCAAGCCGGCTTCGCTCAGCGCCTGCCACAGCGGCGCCTGCCACGAACCCTTCTTGTCGTTGTTGATGGTCTGCGGATCGGCGAGATCGGCGAAGATTTTCTCCGCGGTCTCGACGACGATATTGTCACTCTCCGCCACAGCGTTCCCCGTGTTTTGCCATTGGCGCGTTCCGTCCAGTCGGTGCGGCGCGCGGTCTCTTCTTGCGCCCGATGATCCGAAAAAGCCATGGCCCTGACAAGCGTTGATCGCAGGCCCATCTGCGGCTCCGGCATGGGCGCAAGAGCTGCTATGGACTAATTCCGCTTAGCGGAGTTTGCTCGATTTGCAGGGCGCGGCAAACTCGCTAAATAGGGCCAGCTGCTTAAGGCTTGCATTCAATCAAGGGGAAGGAAATCCGGATGGCAAAAGACAGTCTGTGCGCAATCGTGACGGGGTCCGCATCCGGACTTGGTGCTGCGACCGCGGAAATTCTCGCGCGGAGCGGGGCGCGGCTCGTCATCAACTATTCCTCGAGCCAGAAGGAAGCCGAGGCCACCGCCGAACTCTGCCGCAAGGCGGGCTCTCCGGAAGTTCTGGTCGCGCAGGGCGACGTCTCGCGCGACGAGGATTGCCGCAAGATCGTCGCGGCAGCCAGCGGCTGGGGCCGGCTCGACGTGCTCGTCAACAATGCCGGCATCACCAAGCATGTCGCGCATGCCGATCTCGATGGATTGTCGGCTGAAGATTTCCAGCGCTTGTACGGCGTCAACACCATCGGCCCGTTCCAGATGGTGCGCGCGGCGCGCAGCCTGCTCGAGGCCGGCGCGAAGGCTTCGGAGCGGCCGTCCGCCGTGGTCAACGTGTCCTCGGTTGCCGGCATCAGCGGCGTCGGCTCGTCGATCGCCTATGCTGCGAGCAAGGGCGCGCTCAACACGATGACGTTGTCGCTGTCACGTGCACTGGCGCCGCTGATCCGCGTCAACACGGTGTGCCCCGGCTATATCGACACGCCCTGGTTCACCAAGGGCCGCGGCGAGGCCGGCGCCAAGCAGGTGCGCGACAGCGTGGTGGCGAAGGTGCCGCTCAAGGTCGCATCATCCGCCAATGACATCGCGCAGCTGGTCTGCTTCCTGGCAACGCCGGCGTCGAGCAACATGACCGGCGAAGTCGTGCGCATGGATGCGGGGATGCATTTGATAACTTAATTCGCCATTGCGAGCGAAGCGAAGCAATCCAGAGAGCGTCCGCGCGGACAATCTGGATTGCTTCGTCGCAAGGGCTCCTCGCAATGACGGAGTGCGAGGGCGGCGTCGTGCCCGACGTCCCGCACCGCTATCCTTTTATCACGCCGCTCGCGACCAGCCGGTGCCAAATGAAGAGCACCACCACCGCCCCGATCGTGGCCATGATGAAGCCGGCGCCCTGGTCGGGGCTATAGTGCCCGATCGCCTGGCCGACGAAGGTGGCGAGAAACGCACCCGCAATGCCCAGGATGGTGGTGAGGATGAAGCCGCTCGGGTTGTTCGGTCCCGGCGCCAGCCAGCGCGCGATGAGGCCGGCGATGAAGCCGACGACGATGATCCACAACAGGCCGCCCATGCTCATGTCAGTGCTCCCCTTCCCGAGAATGCGTCGATCAAAGTTCGATTAAAGTCTGCCCGAGAGTTCGTTCTCGGTCGGCAGCCGTCCGTCCGGCGTCAGGTGGTCGATCACCTTTGGCAGATACTGGCTGAGACCGGAGAGCAGTTCCTCGCGCGACAGGCCGCTCTGGGAGGACAGGCTTTCGATCTGGTCGGCGCCGAGCGCATTGGCGAGATCGCCGGGCGCGATCGCCTTGTTCTCGCCCTTGCCGACCCAGGTGCTCGCGGTCTCGCCATGGCCGCCCTGCTGGAGCTGGTTGAGGAGATCGCCGAGACCGCCGCTCAGCACGGTGCCGGCGGCGCCGCCCGCGAGCAGGCCGCCGAGGCCGCCCTTGAGCAGATCGCTGAGGCCGCCGCTACCACCGGGGCCGCCGGGAACAGCGCTACTGCCCGTATTGACAGGCGTTGGAGGCGGCAGCGGCGAGCGCTGCTGCGATGCTGGCGCTGCTTCGGGCTGGCCTGCCGTCAGATGCTTGAAGGCCTTCCAGGCAATCAGGCCGAGCAGCGCCATGGTCATCGGCGACATGCCGCCGGAGGAATTCTCGGAGCTGGGCGTGCTCGGGCCGCGGGGGCCGTTCTGCATGCCGTTGAGGACGTCGAGTAGACCCATGGTGCTCTCCTTTGGCGTTCTCGTCGGCGAGTTCTCGCCGGTGACAGCCCCCGGGGCAAAAACATATGAGGCTCTCATGACGGTTACAAGGCGAATGCACCGCAACCAATGGGCAGCCGGCGTTGCCTCTGCTATCGAGGGCGCGTCATTCAAGGGAGCAAGGTCAGGTGGTTGCGGATCGACCGATCGTGGTGGCCGGCGCGGGCGCCATCGGCTGTTTCGTCGGAGGCCAACTGGCGGCCGGAGGGCGCCGCGTCGCGCTGCTGGTGCGGCCGCGGGTCAAAACCGAGATCGAGCGGTTCGGCCTGCGGCTGACCGATTTCGACGGCTCCGAGCAGAAGCTCGGCGCGGGCCAGCTCGCGCTGTCGGAGGATCCCGCGATCTTCCACAGCGCCGGCATCGTGCTGGTCACGGTGAAGAGCGCCGACACCGCCGATGTCGCGGACCAGATTGCCCGGCACGCGCCGCAGGACGCCGTCATCGTCTCCCTGCAGAACGGCGTCGGCAATGTCGCGGTTCTGCGCGAGCGGCTCGGCGGCCGGCGCGTGCTCGCCGGCATGGTGCCGTTCAACGTGATCGCGATGGGCGAGGGACGCTTCCACCGCTCGACGTCCGGCGACATCCATGTCGGCGAGGATGAGGCGAATACGGCCGCCTCGCTGTCGGTGCCCGGCCTCGCCATGCGCGCAAGCCGTGACATCACCGGCGTGCAATGGGGCAAGCTGATCATCAATTTGAACAATGCGCTCAGCGCGTTGTCCGACATGCCGCTCGCCGCGCAACTGGCGAACCGTGACTGGCGAAAACTGTTCGCCGACCAGATGGCCGAAGGCGTGGCTGCGATGAAGGCCGCCGGCATCGCGCCGGTCTCGGCGACGCCGATCCCGCTGAGGTGGACGCCGACCCTGCTGAGACTGCCCGATGTGATCTTCAATGCGATCCTGGGGCGCACGATGAAGATCGATCCCGAGGCGCGCTCCTCGATGTGGCAGGACCTGAAGCAGGGCCGCAAGACCGAGATCGACTATCTCCAGGGCGCAGTCATCGCACTCGCCGAGCAGAACAATGTCGACGTGCCGCTGATGCGCCGCATTGTTGCGCTGATCAAGCAGGCGGAGGCGGCAGGCAATGGTCCGCCGCGGCTGACGCCGCAGCAGATCCGCGGAGCGGCCTGAGTGCTAAGGAGGAACGCGATGAGGCGTTGTTTGGCGATCGGTCTCGCGCTGGCCGCGCTCTGCGGCGCATCGACGCTCACGCACGCCAGGCCGCCGACGGTGATGAACTCTCCCGGCTATGACGCGCGATTGCAGGAGAGTCGCAAGGCGTTGAGTGCTTCGCCGACGACAACGGCGCCGGGGAGTCAATCGGTGCCCGCACCCAAGCGCGTCAAGAAGAAGCATCCGAACTGAGGATGGGGGCACGAATATCCATCCAACTCGTCATTGCGAGCGCAGCGAAGCAATCCGGAATCCCTCCGCGGAAAGACTCTGGATTGCTTCGCTACGCTCGCAATGACGGCTGAAGCCGCGACTCAGCCCTTCTTTGCCGGCTTGCTTGGCGCCGGGGTGAACAGCTTCTTCAGATCGCTCAAGCTTTCCGATAGCCGCGGCCATTCGCAGGAGAACGAGCCCTTGGTGCAGGGCGGGCCCTTCGGTCGCGGGCTGACGGACTGCTGCACCTTGGGCCGCTCGACCGGGACGGGCACGCGCTCGACCTCGGTTCGCAGCGCGACCTGCTGCTGCCGCGCTTGCTGTTCCTGCTGCTCGCGCTGCTCGCGTTGCTGGCGCGCGGCGACTTGGGCCGCTTCATTGCTGCGGCGCTGATTTGCCAGGTAGGCGGTGTAGGATTCGTCGATCCTCTTCTGCTCCTCCGGCGTCGGATTGGGACCTGCGATGTCGAAGGTGCGGTCCTGGAGGAAATCGTAATAGGAATATCCGCCGCCTGGCTTGCGGCGGCCGGCGAACTTGGCGTTGCAATCGGCAAGCGCAGCCGTCTTCTCGGTCTTGTTCGCCGCCTTCTCGGCGGCGTCGGCGCATTCCTCGAAATCGACGGGCGCGCGCTTCCACCATTGGGCATGGGCATGCAACGGCGTCAGCAGAAAAAATCCTGCTGCGGCAACGACAAGCGCCGCACGACGCGATGCAACTACGTCCGACATTCTACAGGAGCATTCCTTACAAAACTCAACCCGAACTGAGTCGGGTCCGATTTTTGCCCCTTTATCGCCGGCTTGTCACCCGTGGAACTCGGGAATTTCATGGCTGGAATGCTGACATTTTTTGCTTGACGTGGCGCGGGAGTCACAGCCGCGCAGCCCATGATCGGCTTAGACTTTTATTGGTTTGAATTCGAAGGGGAATATCCGTCATGAGAGCGTTGGCCCGTCTCGCCGCAATCACATTGGCGTTCATTTCCAGCCATGCGTTCGCAGCGGACGAGGAAGCGCCCAACCGCAGGCCGGTGAGGGCGATCGCCGACGCGCGGCTCTCGGTCAGCGGCCAGGGAATGCTGCCGCTCTATCTCTCCAGCGACTGGTCGCTGCCGCTGCCGGCGATCTCGCGTGCCATCATCGTGCTGCACGGACGCCTGCGCAATGCCGACGAATATTACATGTCGGCCCATACTGCGCAGGTTGCGGCGGGCGACGACGGCAAGAGCGCGCTGATGATCGTCCCGCAGTTTCTGGCGGAGATCGATATCGACGCGCACAAGCTGCCCGCGGATACGCTGCGCTGGTCGCTGGAGGGATGGGAGGGCGGCGACGCCGCGCTGGCGCCGAATCCGGTCTCGTCCTTCGATGCGCTCGATGCGATCCTCGCCAAACTCTCGGACCGGCGTATCTTCCCGAATCTGAAGCAGGTCGTCGTTGCCGGCCATTCCGGCGGTGGCCAGGTCGCGCAACGCTATGCCATCGCCGGCAAAGGCGAGGCGGCGCTGTCGCGCCAGCATATCGATGTCCGCTACGTCGTCGCCAATCCCTCCTCCTACGCTTATTTCAGCAACACGCGGCCCGTGCCGGCGATCGCCGCATCCTGCCCGGGCTACAACAATTGGAAATACGGCATGGACGGGCGTCCGCTCTATCTTGCGAACGCAACGCCGGCCGCGCTGGAGCAGCGCTATGTCGAGCGCGAGGTGATCTATCTGCTCGGCACGCTCGACACCAATCCGAAGCACTCCGCGCTGGACAAGAGCTGCATGGCCGAGGCGCAAGGTCCCACGCGCTACGCCCGCGGCCACGCTTATGCGGATGCGATGGCCAGGCGCGACCGCGGCACGCCCAATCACCGGGTCTGGGACGTCGCCGGCGTCGGCCATGACGGCGACAAGATGCTGACCTCGAAATGCGGCCTCGCGGCGCTGTTCGATATTCCGGGCTGCGAGGCCGAGCGCTGATGCCGATGCATTGAAGGCGGCACCTTGAAGGCCGATGCCTTGAAGCCAGATCCCTTGAAGGCAGATCCCTTGAAGCGTTGGCTCCGGCTGTTACACTTCGTCTCGCGACGTCCTCATCCTGGGACGACGCCAAGAAGAAGTGGAAACGCCTGATGCTGCTGCTCGTCAGCGCCCCGCCGCGCGATGATTCCGGAAAAGTTCGCCGCACCCTGTTGCGCGACGAGCGCGCGGCGTGGATGAAGGAAGGGCGCGCTTTCCGGATTTGGCCGGCGAAGGCGCGGGCGCACGCCGAATAAAAAGAATACAGAAGGACTGAGACATGACGATCACCATCGCAGCGAACAGCGTGCCGAAGCCGCCGGCCGAGATCATCGAGGGTTTTCGCGGCGCGCCGACCTCGGTCATTTCAGACAATCTCGCCCGGTTGCCGGGCGCGGTGGGGCTGAAACCCTATCATCGCGGCGGCAAGCTGGTGGGGACGGCCTTCACCGTGCGCACCCGTCCCGGCGACAATCTCGCCATCCACCGCGCACTTGAACTGGTCGGCCCCGGCGACGTCATCGTGGTCGACGGCGGTGGCGACGAGACCCGCGCGCTGGTCGGCGAGATCATGAAGAACATCGCGCAGTGGCGCAAAGCCGAAGGCTATGTCATCGACGGCGCGATCCGCGATGTCGCCGCCTTCGCCGCTGACGACTTTCCCTGCTACGCCCGCGCGGTGATCCATCGCGGCCCCTACAAGAACGGCCCCGGCGAGATCAACGTGCCCGTGACGATCGGCGGCAGCGTGATCTCGCCCGGCGACATCGTGGTCGGCGATGAGGACGGCGTGGTCTCGTTCCCCGTCGCCGGCGCCGCGGCGCTGCTGGAAGCCGTCCGCGCCCAGGTCGCGCGCGAGGAGGAGACCATGAAGGCGATCCGCGAGGGCCGCTACCAGGGGGCTTACGGCAAATCCTGATCAGAGAAAACGAAGGGAAAGTGACGTGAGCCAGAAGGACGAATTCCACAATATCGACGATGCCAGCGACGGGCTGCTTCGCGAGCTCGCGGCGGGGGTCACCACGCGCATCTTCTCCGGCGAGCAAGCGATGCTTTCGGTGGTGACGCTGGCCCCGCATGCGCAGGGCACGCTGCATCATCATCCCGAGGAGCAATGGGGCGTGCTGCTCGACGGCTCCGCCATCCGCGTCCAGGGTGATGAGGAAATTCCGGTGAAGAAGGGCGATTTTTGGCGCACGCCCGGCAACGTGCCGCACACGATGCGCGCCGGCCCCGATGGGGCCCGCGTGCTGGACATTTTCAGTCCACCACGGCCAGAATACAAAAAAGCGGGGTCGGGCTTCGGCACGACCTAGGCGCCAAAGAGCATAAGGCCGGGCGCAAAACCAAAGGGGAGGGGACCATGACGATCACGCGACGCACGCTGCTGGCAGCGCCCGTTATTCTCGCAATCGCGCCAGCGCTCGCGCAGGCCGGCAAGATTACTCTGGTCGTGCCGTTTCCGCCGGGCGGATCGACCGATGCGATGGCGCGGCTGTTGCAGGCAAATCTGCAGACAAAGCTCAACCGCATCGTCGTGGTCGAGAACAAGTCGGGCGCCGCCGGCGCGCTCGGGGCCGCGCAAGTCGCCAAGAGCCCGCCGGACGGCTCGACGTTCCTGGTCACCTTCGATTCCCACGCGGTGATCCCGTCCATCCTCGACAAGCCGCCGGTCGATGTCGAGCGCGAGCTGATGCCGGTGCTGCTGGTGGGCACCGCGCCTTATGTGATCGCCGCCGGCGCCGGCCGTCCCTACAAGAGCTTTGCCGACGTGGTCGCCGCCTGCAAGGCGACGCCCGGCGCGGTGAAATATGCCTCCGTCGGCATCGGCACGCTCGGCCATCTCGCCATGACGGTGCTCGGCACCAAGGCCGGCGTCGAGATCATGCACGTGCCCTATCGCGGCGGCGGCCCGGCGATGAACGACGTGCTCGGCGGCCATGTCGATCTGATCGCGGGATCGGCGGCGTTGGTCTCGGCTCAGCTCGGCACCAACATGCTGCGGCCGATCCTGCAACTCGGCCGCGAGCGCCTGCCGGCGTTGCCGGATACGCCGACTGCGATCGAGGCGGGCTTTCCGGACTTCGAGACGCTCGCCTGGTGGGGCATCTTTGCGCCCGCGGGCACGCCGCCGGATGTCGTTGCGGCCATGGCGACGGCGTCCAGGGAGATCCTGAGCGAGCCCGCGACCGCCGCCCAGCTCAAGGAAACCCAGCAGATGACGCTGCTGCTCCAGGACGGCGCCGCATTCAAGACCTTCTTCGACAAGCAGGTCGCCTATTGGGGTAAGGTGGTGAAGGACAACAATATCAAGGCATGAAAAGCCCATGCCCGGGATTGCCATCCCAGGTTCGGTGCCAAGTCCGGTGCGCTCGCGCGGGCTTGAGCGTCAGAGCATCTTGCCGACGATCTTTGTCATATCTGTCGCCGAAAACGCGCGCAGCGTTTCGGTGCGGACATTGCCGAGTGCGCTGAGACTAAGGCTGAGCGACATCGCGGCAGCCTCATCTGGAGCCTCGAGAACGGTTACAACGTCATATCGTCCCTGCGTCCAGACGATCTCTTTCACGGTCACGCCGAACGTTTTGGCCATCTCCTTGAAGGCGTCGGCCCGCTTCGGCGAGTCCTTGATGTTGCGGACTCCCTGATCAGTGAAGTTCGCCAGCACGACATAGGTTACCATGGTCGTCCTCCCTGGTTAGAACCCAGATCCAATTCTCGCTTGAGGCAACCGCGCAGAGCTTGCCACGGCGGCTGAGACAGCGCTACTTGCGTGTTGGGAACGTCAGCGGGTGTGACTTGTTCGGTCAGGACAACGGCCGCGCGAAACTGAGCTCATGGCCGTCGGGGTCGGTGAGATGGAAGTAGCGCTCACCCCATTCTGCATCGCGCGGCGTGGTCGACGGCTGCCATCCGGCGGCGCGTGCGCGCTCGTAGATCCCGTCGACATCGGCGACGTGGAAGATGATGCGGCCCCACCAGGACCAGCGCTTGTCGTCCGGCTGCGCCGTCAGGTTGAGATAGCCGGTGCCGGCGCGAAAGCTGGTGAATGCGGCGGTTTCGCCGCCATACAGGAGCTCGAACCCCAGCGACCGGTAGAAGTGCACGGAGCGCCCCATGTCATGCGTGCCCAGCGTGATGGCGCTGATGCTTTCGATCATGTGATCTGCTCCGCCGAGAGGGGCCTGGAAGCGATTGTATTGCCGCCCTGTTCAGGTTGACGATGATCCGGCCCGCCTGACGGCTGGCGAACCGCATTTTGCTCTGCTATGACGGGATCGAACCCGTACCAGCGGGTTCCGCGGTCCCGTAGCTCAGCCGGATAGAGCGGCGGTTTCCTAAACCGTAGGTCGCATGTTCGAGTCATGCCGGGATCGCCAGCGATTACAAAGGCTTACCTCAATCTGCAAGGCCTACAGTAGGCTGCAAACAACTCTAGGGTAACACCTGGGGTAACGCGGCGCGTAGCTAGCTCCAACGTAGTTCGATGTCGGCCCGAAAGCCCGGTTCTGCCTGAAGGAGGGTACGGAACATGCGAGTTTCGGCTGCAGTCGGCGAGCTAGTTTTCGAGCGTGGAGAATCGCTGCTGGCCTGCAGCAAAGCGATCATTGGCCTGCTGCATCTCCGAGTGTCGACACTCGGCGATGTCCAAATCGGAGCACCGGTGAACATCTAAACAGAGCAACTCAAGCCCGGCCGTGTCTCTGGACAACGAGGCCGCCACTCGTTTTTCCGATAGCCCATCTACAAGCTTCAACCTAGAGTGCATTCGCCGCACGGCGCGACCTAAGCTGCGGTGCATCGCATCAATTTCGCGAAAAATGGGGCGACCGTAGAAATTGACTAGCTTTTACGAACGGCCGATTCTGAACTCGCCGTACCGGTCGCCCGGTCTGCATCATCCTCTCGACGACAACGGCCAGCCTGTCGAAGGGGAGCCACGGCGTGGTCGCCGTCCATCTCGGTTCATCGTCCCCGTCCCGGCTTCGAGGAAAAAGGCGGCGAACGATCAGGCATCGCTTGATCTGGAGACTTATACCGAAAACGCGCTGATCAATGAAATTCGCGGCTATCTCGATAGCTGGCGCCAGCTGCGCAATCCCGCCGACTGGGGCGTGACCGGAGTGACGCAGCGCCTACTCGAACACTGGCGCAATCATAAATTCAACGGCCCCACGCCGTTCTTCTGCCAGATCGAAGCAGTCGAAACCATCATCTGGCTGACGGAAGTCGCGCCGAAACGTGCGGCGACGAAGGGGCTGCTCGATCAGCTTGCAAAGGCAAACGCCGAAGCCAATCCTGAACTCTTCCGTCTGGCCATGAAGATGGCGACGGGCAGCGGCAAGACCACGGTGATGGCGATGTTAATCGCCTGGCAGGCAGTGAATGCGGCCCGCAAGGATTCAAAGGATTTCTCTCGGGCCTTTCTGATCGTCACCCCCGGCATTACGATCCGCGACCGCCTGCGCGTGTTGCTTCCGAGCGAGCCCGACAACTACTACGAGACGCGTGAAATCGTGCCGCCGGAAATGCTACGGGAAGTCCGCCGCGCAGAGATCGTGATCACCAACTACCATGCGTTTCAGCATCGCGAGAGCTTGGCCTTGCCAAAGGTGGCGCGCAGTTTCCTCCAGGGCAACGCGCCTGAATCGCTTAGGACCTTACAGACCGACGCGGAAATGCTCGCGGAAGCCTGCGGCAAGCTGCTGAACTTTGACCGCGTCAATGTGATCAATGACGAGGCGCATCATTGTTACAGACACAAGGTCGGCGCTGACGCTGAAGGTGCTCTGACGGGGGAGGACAAAAAGGAGGCTGCCGAGAACGAGGAGGCCGCCAGGCTCTGGATCAACGGTATCGAAGCGCTGGGCCGTAAACTGTCGAAGGGCGTGCGGGCCGTCTATGACCTGTCTGCCACTCCTTTCTTCCTGCGGGGCTCGGGCTATCCCGAAGGGTATCTATTTCCCTGGGTCGTGTCCGATTTTAGCCTAATGGACGCGATCGAGAGCGGCATCGTCAAGCTGCCGCGCGTTCCGGTTACCGACAATGATGTACAGACTGATTCGGTCGTCTATCGTCACCTGTGGAAGCATATTGGCAAAGACCTGCCTAAGACCGCGGCTGGGGCCAATAAGCTGAGCCCCTTCGATCTTCCCAACATGCTTCGAACCGCGCTCAATGCGCTCTACAGCCATTACGAAGGTGAGTTCGAACGTTGGCAGCGCGCCGGCATCGGGGTGCCGCCGGTGTTCATTGTAGTGTGCCAGAATACGGCAATCTCGAAACTCGTGTTCGAGTGGATCGCCGGCTTCGAGCGGGGTGACGCGGAGGACGGAGAACGCGCCACCTTTCACGCCGGTCATCTTGAGTTGTTCCGGAACTATGACGATCAGGGCAGGCGCCTCGCCCGCCCGAAGACGCTGCTGATCGATTCGCGCGAGATCGAATCAGGCCATGCACTGGACAAAGGATTTCGCGAAGCCGCTGGGCCGGAGATCGAGCAGTTCAAGCGTGAGCTTGCCGCCCGCGAAGGCGCTGGCGGTGCGCACGGTGAAACAAGCGAGAGTGAGTTGCTGCGCGAGGTCATGAACACCGTAGGCCGTCCCGGCCGGCTTGGCGAGCAAATCCGCTGCGTCGTCTCGGTGTCGATGCTGACCGAAGGTTGGGATACCAACACGGTAACTCACATCCTCGGCGTTCGCGCATTCGGTACCCAGTTGTTGTGCGAGCAGGTGGTAGGCCGCGGCCTGCGTCGCCAATCCTACGACCTCAATCCGAACACGGGCCTGTTCGACGTCGAATATGCCGACATCATGGGCATCCCCTTCGACTTCGCGACCTCTCCGCAGAAGGCAACGCCGACTGCGCCCAAGCCGGTCGCGCGCGTCCACGCCATCAAGGAGCGAGCGGAGCTCGAAATCCGCTTTCCGCGCGTCAGCGGCTATCGTCGCGACCTGCCGTCGGAGAAGCTGGAGGCTAAATTCACGGCGGACAGCCGGCTGGAGATCACACCAGCCGACATCGGTCCGACCTCAGTCGTGATGGAAGGGATCGTCGGTGCGGGCGTGACCATCACGCCACAGGTGCTGGAGCGGCTGCGGCCCTCCGAGATCAGCTTCAACTTGGCCAAGCATCTGCTCTACACCCATTTTCGCGATGACGAGGGCTTTCCCAAGCAGCATCTCTTTCCGCAGATTCAGCGCATCGCGCGGAAATGGCTCGACGATGGCTATCTGGTCACGAGGGGCGTGCCGATCGGTGTGATCTTGTACCAAGACCAACTCGCCCGTGCCGCGGAAAAGATCGACATCGCGCTCACGCGCGGCACCGAAGGGCGCCTGCTCGCCGTGCTTGATCCCTACAATCCTAGGGGATCGACGCGCCTCGTCAACTTCATCACCTCGAAGCCGGTCTGGAAGACCGGCGCACAGCCGCCGAAGTGCCACATCAGCCATGTCGTGCTCGACTCAAGTTGGGAGGAGCAACTCGCTCTGACCCTCGAAAACCATCCCCGCGTGCGCGCCTACGCCAAGAATCAGGCGATGGGATTCGACATTCCCTACCTCGACGCCGGCGTGATGCGGCGCTTCGTTCCCGATTTTCTGGTGCAGCTCGACGTCAGTGACGATGCACCGCTGAACCTGATCCTCGAGGTCAAGGGCCTCCGGGACGAGAGCGACAAGGCCAAGGCGCAGACCGCGCGCGATCTGTGGGTGCCGAGCGTCAACGCCCTCGGCGGCTTCGGAAGTTGGGCATTCGCCGAATTTCGCGACTGGGCGGCGATGGACGAAGACTTTGCCACACTGGTCGACAGACTGTTGAAAAAGGTTCCTGCGTGATGGCCCGTTCGCCGAAGTTGCCAAAATCGTCCAAGCAGGTCGACGCGCTGAAGCATGACGCGGCGAGCCGGCGCAACATCCCGACCGCGGAGATGGAGAGCTTCTTCCGGCGCGACGAAGATGCCTCGCCGATGCCTCCGAAGCGCTATCCGCGGGCCCGGCCGCTGGCGGAGCGCGCGACGCGTACGGCAGAGGAGCCGCGCACGCCGGAGCTGATATGGAACGGCGTGAAGTTCACCGTCACCGAAGAGCAGATGAAGGAGCTGGCCGAGACTGGCCGGGTCACGCTGTCGGATGCGCAAGTGGTCTGGCGCGGCAAGGACAAGCAGGACTGGTCGGACCTCGTCGTCAACGTGCCGCCACTCTACATCCAGGAGAAGATCCAACCTCAGGCGATCATAGCTGATCTCAGACGGCACACCGCCGAAAAGCGTGAGGCGCAAACTGAGGCGCCCGACATGTTTGCTGACTTCAATGGTCTGCCGAAGGACTGGGTGGAGGATGGATTCTACAAGCACGATGGACATTGGTCGAACCGCATGATCCTGGGCGACAGCCTGCAGGTCATGGCGAGCCTCTCCGAGCGCGAGACCCTGAAAGGCAAGGTGCAGTGCGTCTATTTCGATCCGCCTTATGGCATTAAGTTTAACTCGAACTGGCAGGTATCGACACAGTCGCGTGACGTAAAGGACGGAAAGCAGGTCGATATCAGTCGCGAGCCTGAACAGGTGAAGGCGTTCCGCGACACCTGGAAGGACGGCATCCACAGCTACCTGACCTATCTACGGGATCGTCTCACGACGATGCGTGACCTGCTGACCGAAAGTGGCTCGATCTTCGTGCAGATCGGTGACGAGAACGTACATCGCGTGCGGGCGGTCATGGACGAAGTGTTTGGAGCAGAGAATTTCGTGGCTCAAATTCAGCTTAAGAAATCGGGCGGAGCGACGAGCGAGTATCTGCCAGGGATTACAGACTTCGTTTGTTGGTTCGCCAATAGTAAGGCTAAGTTGAAGTTCCGAAAAATGTATCAAGCCGACGGCTCTCGGCGCGATGAGGATTACGGTCTTGTAGAATATGGTTTCGATCAGTGGATGACCAAGGCTCAAGCCATCGAGGCATCGCGTAATGGTAAGGCTCTCCAACTCATCACGCTGACTAGCCAGCGACAAGGGCGTGACACATCCGAGATGTCAGCCATGGGATACCCTTTTGAATTCCGGGGAATGCGCTTTCTGCCGTCCAAAGGACGCGGCTGGACAACGACAGAAGGTGGGATGAAGCGCCTTCAAAAGGCAGGCCGGATTGCCCTTTCAGGAAACAACATTCGTCTGAAGAAGTATCTCGATGATGCTCCCGGGCAGATTGTTACCGATTTTTGGGACGACCTAATTGCAGGCGCCGGGCGAGACAAGACTTACGTGGTTCAAACCGGAACTGCGGTTGTTGAACGCTGCATCCCACCGATCCCGGGGATCTCGTACTGGACCCCACCTGTGGCTCGGGTACAACGGCCTACGTCGCCGAGCAATGGGGCCGGCGCTGGATCACCATCGACACCAGTCGTGTGGCGCTCACGCTCGCGCGCACGCGGCTGATGGCGGCGCGCTATCGCTGGTATCTGCTCGCTGATAGCCGCGAGGGCCGCGCCAAGGAAGCCGATCTCCAGAAGCGTACGCTGCTTGACACCCCGGTTCATAACGACATTCGCCAGGGATTCGTCTATGAGCGCGTTCCACACATCACTTTGAAATCCATCGCTAGCAATCCGCTAATTGACGATATCTGGGAAAAATGGGAAGCGATCCTCGAGCCGCTACGTGCCACGCTGAATGAGGCGACTAACAAGAATTGGAGCGAGTGGCAGGTTCCACGAGAACTATTTGCCGGTGCGCCGGCGGCTGCTACCCAGCCACACGCCAAATTGTGGGAGGCGCGAATCGCCCGGCAGCGCGAGATCGACGCCAGCATCGCCGCGCGGGCCGATGTCGAATATCTCTACGACAAGCCATACACCGACAATGCTCGCGTCCGCGTCGCCGGCCCCTTCACCGTGGAGAGCCTATCTCCCCACCGTGTGCTTCCCGCTAGCGAAGAGGAATTGATCGATGTGCTGGACGCTACGGAGGGCAAACGTTCGGCCGCCGACGCGGACCTTGCCGGACAGGACTTTTCGACCATTGTGATGGACTACCTCAAATCTGAGGGCGTTAAGCAGCATGCCAAGGGCGATCGCATCAGCTTCGAGAGTCTGACCCCGTGGCCCGGCAATTTCATCGGGGCCAGCGGTGCCTTTATCGAGGGTCAGAACGGCCCTGAGCGCCGCGCCGCGATCCTGATCGGCCCCGAATACGGCACCGTTGGCAGGCAGGACATTGTCGCGGCGGCGCGAGAGGCAGTGGATGCGCGCTTCGACGTGCTGATCGCCTGCGCCTTCAATTTCGACGCTCATTCTTCAGAACTGGGAAGTCTGGGCAGCCTGAAGATCCTGAAGGCGCGCATCAATCCCGATATGCACATGTCGCACGAACTAAAGAACACTGGCCGCGGCAACATGTTCGTCGTGTTCGGCGAGCCTGACGTGAAAATTCTTGATGATGGCGGGCCCGAAATCCGGGTGAAGGTGAACGGCATTGACGTGTTCGATCCGAACACCGGCGATATCCGTTCCAACGACACCAAGGGCATAGCCGCATGGTTCATCGACACGGACTACAATCAAGAAAGCTTCTTCGTTCGTCATGCCTACTTCCTTGGGGCGAATGATCCCTACAAGAGCCTGAGGGCCGCGCTCCAGGCCGAGATTGATGAGGATGCGTGGGCAACACTCTATTCGGACACCTCGCGCCCATTTCCCCGGCCCGCCGGCCACCGCATCGCGGTGAAAGTGATCAACCATTTTGGCGACGAGGTGATGAAGGTGTTTGGGGTGTAATGAATGACTGAGCTCCCTTTTCACGGTCGTGTTCAATGTGCTCTTTGCCACCGCGGTGAATCTTACTCGTTCGATAGGACTCGTACGGAGGAAGCTGGCTGGCGGATAACCAACAATCCCCTAGCTTGGGGAAATTCTAGGCCCGAAATCGTAGTATTGGGCTTTTCCAAGGGGCCGACTCAAGCTGGAGCGCTGGCCAGCCAGCCACATGACCAAATCGCCTATAGAGGTGGCCGCACAAACTTGGCGAAAATACTCCATCACATTGGACTGATGGAGGCTCCTGAGGGGCGGCTGGTGGATCAAGCGATAGCCGATCGCGATGGTAGGTTTCACTTTGCCTCGCTAATCCGATGTACGGTCGAGCGGTTCGATAAAAAGGAAACCGATCCGGAAAAGCAATGGAAAGGTACAGGCGGTGGCATGTTGGACAAATTTGTCAAGAGTGATTTCGGCAGGGACGTTCTTGCAAACTGCTCAACCCGATTTCTTAGCGATTTGCCGGACCAGACAAAGTTGATTGTCATGCTGGGTCTCGGGACGGCTGGAAATTATGTCGCCGCTTGTCGCCAAGCTCTCTGTCGGGCCCGCCCCGGACCTTGGCGAAAGATAAATGAGGTGACCTATGCTGATGGCAAGGTAGTTGTGGTCCACACTGAGCACTTCGCCTCGCAAGGACCTCTGCTGCCAAATTGGTTGAGCGGCGAACGTCACGAGCGCGGTCGCCTAGGGTTATTGGCGGAAGCTGGCGCAAGGATGGCGCTTGGTGGACTATGAACTTTTTGATCGCAGACACCTTCACGGCATCGTTCAATCGTCTCTCCGGCGTGGACCAGAAGGCGGTGAAGGCGAGCGTCTTCGACCTGCAGATGGATCGTAGCGGCAATGGTCTGCAACTGCATCGGATCGGCAAGAGCAAGGATTCAAACTTCTGGTCGGCTCGGGTCAATCGCGACATCCGCCTGATCGTGCACAAGACAGCTGAAAGTCTTCTCGTTGCCTATGTCGATCACCACGATGCCGCCTATGCTTGGGCAGAACGGCGGCGTATCGAGGCACATCCGCGCACCGGCGCCATCCAGATCGTCGAAATTCGCGAGCGGGTGGAGGACGTCGCTCCGCCGCCGACCTTCGATTTTGTTTTTAGAGAGCCGGCCAAGGACAAGAATAAGGAGACGGCCTCCCCGCCGCTGTTTTCTTCGTTGGATGACGACGCTCTGCTTTCGATCGGCGTGCCTGCCGATTGGCTGGCGGACGTTGGCGCGGCCAATGAGGATCGCTTCTTTGCGCTGGCCGCTCACCTTCCGGCTGAGGCTTCCGAAGCCCTGCTGGAGTTTGCCGCCACCGGCAGGCTAACTGTACCGGCCCGGCCGACGGTCGATCCCTTCAGACATCCTGATGCGCTGCGCCGGATTCGTCTGATTGCGGACCAGGAAGAGCTGGAACGGGCGCTGGCCTTTCCATGGGAGAAATGGGGCGTATTCCTCCACCCGTCTCAGGGTGCGCTCGTCGAGCGGTCTTTCTCTGGGCCGGCTCGCGTAGCAGGGTCAGCGGGTACGGGCAAGACGATCGTTGCGGTTCATCGCGCGGTCCGCCTTGCCCGAGAGAATGCTAGCGCCAAAATATTGCTATCAAGTTTTTCGGAACCGCTGGCGGATGCGCTGGCGAAGAAGCTTCTGGTGCTCGCGCCGGAGACGGGCGGTATCGTTCCTCGGATCACGACCGCGTCGTTCCGGGGAATTGCCGAGCAGATGTTTCAGCTCGAACACGGCGTCCGTCCGCGCATTGCACCCGATACCACACTGCGCGAGTGCCTCCGCACGGCCGCCGCCGCGAGCGGACTGAAGGGCTTTTCGGAGCGCTTTCTGCTCTCCGAATGGACCAACGTCGTGGATGCCTGGGGGCTGTCGTCGTTTGATGCCTATTCGACCGTCGAACGAATGGGCCGTAAGAGCAGGCTTGGGCCCAATCAGCGCGCGCGCCTGTGGCCGGTATTCGCGGCGGTCCAGGAGGCGCTGGCGGCGGAGCGTTATCTGACTTGGGCGCAGGTCTTCACCGGGTTGGCGAAAGCGCTTCAGGGACGTCCCACCAAGCCTTTTGATCATGTGATCATCGACGAGGCGCAGGATTTGGCGCCGGCAGAGCTGCACTTTTTCGCGGCGATGGCACCAGCCCAGTCGAACTGCCTGTTTCTCGCTGGAGACATCGGTCAGCGCATCTTCCAGCATCCCTATTCGTGGGCAAGCCTTGGCGTCGACGTGCGGGGCCGATCGCACACCTTGAAGGTCTGCTATCGCACCTCGCAACAGATACGTCGGGCAGCAGACCGGCTGTTGCCAACCGTCTTGCGTGACAGCGATGGTCTTGATGACGAACGGCGTGGGATCGTTTCGGTTTTCGCCGGACCTCCACCCGAGGTCAAATCCTTTCCAACCCCTGCCGCGGAGGCCGAAGCTGTTCGGGCGTCAATCGAAGGCTGGCGCAGCGAGGGCATCGCAGCCCAAGAGATTGGCCTATTTGTCCGGACGCCACAACTGGTCGCGCGCGCGCGGGCTGCAATTGATGGATTGCCAGGTGCCAACGAGATGGTGACCGCGCAAATGGGCCTGGCCAAGGGCTTGGAATTTCGTGTGGTCGTGGTGATGGCCTGCGAGGAGGGCATTTTGCCACTCGACGAGCGCGTCTCGGACGCTGCCGACGAAGCCGAGTTGGACGACATCTATGAAACTGAGAGGCGACTGCTCTACGTGGCCTGCACGCGAGCGCGGGAACATCTACTAATTACGGGAGTCGCACCGGTTTCAGAATATCTTGGCGATTTAGATGTAACGAACGACTGAACTGATTGTACGAACGACAGGCAACAAGTGCATGGCGATCTTTAGGATGACCAAAGAGGCGTTCGTTCCGCTTTCGGAGACGCAATTCTCCGTGGAGAACGTCCTCGAGCGAAAAGACCTTCAGCGGCTGCTACGATCCCAGATTGCTCTCATCGATCCTGACTTAATGGTTGTCAGCGAAGAGTTCAATCAATGGATCGACAGTTCTCGCAGCATCGATCTGCTATGCCTGGACAAGGACGCGAACCTCGTTGTTGTGGAGCTCAAGCGCACGCAAGATGGCGGCCATATGGAGCTGCAGGCGGTCCGATATGCTGCGATGATTTCCCGCGTCACATTTCAGCAGCTGGTTGAAGCTCATAAGTATTATCTGGAGAAGCTCGGACATGAATCATCCGCTGCTGAACAAAACATCCTAGGTTTCCTGAAGTGGGAACGTGCAGAGGATGATCGTTTTGCAAAGGAGGTTCGTATCGTACTAGCGTCTGCCGACTTTTCGAAAGAACTCACTACGTCAGTCCTGTGGCTAAATGACATGGGCCTCGATATCCGCTGTGTACGGCTGAAGCCTTATCGAGATGCTGATGGGAGCGTGCTGATCGATGTTCAGCAACTTTTGCCGCTACCTGAAGCGGCCGAGTATCAGACGCAAGTTAGAGCTAAGGACCAGGCGGGGCGGGCAGAGCGAGCAGAGCGGCACGATCTCCGATTTCGATTCTGGTCAGAGTTGCTTCGGCTGGCAAAAACCAAAACCGATTTGCACTCTGGTAGGACACCCGGAATCCACAGTTACATTGGCGCGTCCATTGGAAGGGGTTTCCAGCTCAACTACGTGGTCCGCGAGCGGGAGTCGCAGGTGGAGCTGTACATTGACCTAGGTCCAAACAGCGAGGCAGCGAATGTTGAGCTCCTTAATACTCTCCAGACTTCTCGCGCGAATATAGAAAAGGCATTCGGTAGCGAGCTTGAGTGGCAGGAGCTTCCCGACAGTCGAGCTTGCCGGGTTCGAAGGATACTGCCTGGTGGCTATCGAAGTCCGGAGGCGGAGTGGCCTATCCTTCACGCCCAACTAGTAGATCATATGATAATGTTGGATAGAGCGCTGAGGCCGTACGTCCTTAATCTAAAAGGCTAAGCGCGCGCTGTTCGTGATGAGCAAGGTTTTTGTCGGAATCATCCTTTAGCGTGGCCGTCCTGCTGGGAATCTATACGGATATCGTCGCACCGCAGAACAGTCATTGCAGCGCATGTAGCGCTCAAACTCATGAACGGGTGTTGTCTTCGCGCGCCTGATGATGGCTACAGTCTGGTTGGTGTCGCACCCAAGACATCGAACCTCCATGTAGAGGTATCCGGCGTTAATCGCATCGCCAATCGTCGGCGACGGTTGAGCCGGCCCCTTGTAGCCAAGCATGCGATAATTCCACGCCTCGCAAGCCAGCTTGTCCGCTTCCTTGCGTGCTTCCTTGGCTGGCGGGACTTCGTGGACATGGCGCCAAAAGAGATACGCACCGGATCCGATAGTGCAAATTATCAATCTGTTGGACGCAGGAAAGCTATCGACCTACTGGCCACTGTGGCTGTGGACAATTTTTACGACCCGAAGCTTAGCCTTATAGTCGATCCGCCTGCGTTCGCCCGTTGCCGTATTGCAACGCAACTTTTGCCTGATGCCGTCCTCCCACACAATCATTGATTTCGCTGGCTGGTTGCGCTTGGATGGCGATCAACGAGTCACGCAAGAACATCTGGGGAAATCGGTGCTATCGGGGCTGAATAAAGACCTGCTGTCGCGGTGCGTCACTTCGACCGATCTTCAAAACCCGGACATCCTCGCAAACCCCTGCGATGAGGAAGGACTAGTGCAGCGGGCTGAGCTTGTTCTCAGGTTTGGGTTCGCCAGCCTAAATATCGAACCAATTTCAATCAGAGGAAATACTGCACATTGCATTCGATCAACGCCGCACACACTCGTTCTTCGCGGGCTTAATCAAATACTGCGGAAAACAACCAATATCCAACCCGCTGATAGAGACACAATCATACGACGCCTCATTACTATTCTCCGAGAAGGTGTCCAGCACCGAGTCTACAAGTTCGACATCAGGTCGTTCTTCGAAAGTCTTGACGCGGGCTTGCTCCTAAAAGAACTATGGCTCGTTCCGGCAATTCCTCGAAACGCCGTAACCGCATTGGCTAATTATTTCCAAGAACTGCGTGATCGCGGTATCTCCGGTCTCCCAAGAGGAGTCCAGTTGAGCGCCACGCTGTCTGAGTTTGCTCTTAGGCAATTTGATCGTGAGATTTCCTTACTTCCTGATGTGTACTTTCATGCCAGATACGTTGACGACATTATTGTCATCACAGGCGCGCGCGATAACGCCAAGGAATTCGCGCGGTCCCTCCGCGACCTGCTGCCCTATGGACTGAAGTTCAACGACGAAAAGACCAAGCGGATCGATCTCCCAGCTTTCACCAGGGGGCAGGCAAGTGGTTTGGTAGGCCAGTTTGATTATCTCGGTTACAGTTTCCTGATGCACCCTGTGGAGAGATCTACCACCGACAACCGCTTTCATCGGAAAGTCGGGGTGACAATTGCGGATAAGAAGGTTCGAAGAATCAAATCGCGCATTTGCCTTGCGGTCTGCCAGTATTTGCAGGACAGCGACTCCGTCTCGCTCGAACAGAGGCTTCAGCTCCTAACAGGAAACCACAATCTGCAGGACTTTTCGACTGGCAGATCAAGAAATGTTGGTCTGTGGTCAAACTACAAGCGCGTTAATTCCTTTGAAGCACTAGCAGAACTCGATTCATTCCTTCGGTCAGTCTTGGTTGGAAACAAAAGCCACATCGCGAATCGATTCGCGCTTTCGGCTCATATCAAAGCGCGGCAATACCTGTTGCGATACGGGTTCGTGGACAATTTTAAGACGCGTCCGTTCTACAATTTTCCCATGTATAAGCTTTCAGAACTACGGCGATGTTGGCAGAATGTCTAAGTCGGTGAGGAAGCGAGGAAATATCCAACGCTCCGACTTCGACAGGGCGCTGCTGACAGACACCGCCCCGACGGACGTTCCAATCGTTTTCTCAAATGACGGCTACCACATCAACCTGCGGCGCAGGCCGGTTTCCGAAGGGCTTCGACGTGTCCTAATTGCCTTGGTGAAAGAGAACGACCAGAGATACACAATACCCTATCGATATCGCATCAGGCTTTCCAATACGACAAGCCGCCAGCTAAGCTTGGCGCATCCCGCCGCCCAATACCGTGCGTGCGAGTTCTATCGAGAATACGCGCACTTGATTCCGTACTTTTGTCGTCACGAAGCTGTATCTTTGCGAAGGCCAACCAAGGTCGGGAGCACGTTCTTCTATGTGAACCCGGGCGCAGAAAGAAAGCAGTATAAGGGCGCCGCCATCGACATGCTCTTGCATGACCAGACCGTTCGCAATCCAGGTTCGTTCTTTGCTTATAAAGGATACGACCGTTTTTATAAGTTCTTCAATTCGGAAGAATTTATCGGGCTCGAAAAGACCTTCGCGATCATGCGGTTGACCGACGTTTCTAAGTGCTTCTCGTCAATCTACAGTCATACACTCGCCTGGGCAGTTAAGGATGTCCAGCACGGCAAGGAGTCTACTCAGGCTGCATCGTTCGCGAATGACTTCGATGCATTGATGCAGTTCTCCAATTACAATGAGACTAACGGCATTCCGGTTGGCGCGGAATTGTCCAGGATATTCGCCGAGATAATATTACAATCTGCCGATGCGAGCGTACTTCGAAAGCTCGGGCCGGCGATTGACCACGGCTCTGGCTATGCAATCCGACGATACGTGGACGATATTGTTATCTTTGCGAACAAGCATGACGTGCTTGACGCAGTGCAGCGCGCTGTTTCAGATTCGCTGCTGATGTTTAACCTCCATTTGAACGAGGCCAAAACGTTTACAAAGTCACGTCCTCTTCAAACGCGCAAATCCCAAATCACATCGGGGGCGACTCCTGCGGTCCGAAAATTTCGCGATGCAGTGCAGGAACGCGACGTGAACTACACATCACGACCGAAACGCGTTCGTGATCCGAAGGCATTGGTGCGAGCCTTGGCCAATGATGTGAGAGTTGCTTGCACCAACGGCGACGCGGGCTACGAAGACGTGAGCCAATTTATCATCGGTTCGATTACTAACACTATTGAGTCTCTTATTGCGGGCTACAGCTCCACGCCGACCGAAGTTCAGCAAGATGCTGAGAGGTATGCCCGTGCTTTCGAAGCGCTGCTATCCTCTCTTTACTATTTCTTCGTCGTACATGCGACCGTGGGCAGCTCCTATCAGGTCGCAAAGGCTACGGTCCTTTCGATTCGGTTCTTCAGGGACCATCTTCCGAGTGCGGCTGATCATATAAACGAAATCGTTCGGCTTCTAATTCAGGACGCGATCAGCAATCCAAGCTTGCTGAGCGTCGCAATGAGCGAATGCGTACCAATTGAGATGCTGAACATCATCCTAGCATCTACGGAGTTGCCGGAGCATTATCGAACCAATGTGTTCCCAATCGGCTGGCGTGTTCTACGGGAGGATGACGTCGATTATTTCTCTGTGGTGTCTCTTCTGTTCTATTTCGGTCGGGCAGATCGGGATTTCGCCTTGCAGGTCGAACGAAAGCTCGGGAAGCATTTTCTTCCGAAGGCCGCGCCAATTAGAAACTCTCATGATGCGCACTTTCTTTTGGACCTCATTGCCTGTCCCTATTTGACTAGCGGTTTTCGAAAACTATGTGCGGAGACGTTATTCAAAGGTCTGAACCTTTCAGCCAATCGGCTATATTCGTTGTTGTTCTTGAAGGAAGTGGAGAAGTTCTCCTGGTTTGTGAATTGGAAAGAAATCGATCTTCTGAATCACCTGAGAAAGAAGGAGTTGAGCGCCGTCTACTAGAGCGCTAAGGTGCAGACGAGAGGGTTGCTAACAGAGCATCTTGGCGAAGCTAAGCACTTCGCTACCACGGGCAAAAACCACAGCAGGGAGAGTAATTGCTCGCTGCCTCAGGATTGCCCGGGCGAGCGCAAGCTCGCACACACTTCATGCTTGAGGTGACCCTCTCACCCCCGTAATGTCTAGGTATTCGCGCTTTGGACGATCTGCACCGATCCATTTCCTACGCCCTCCATTCGCTGATGAGCAGCGCCGTCCGCGACATTGGCCGCGCCGTTTGCCCGGTTTATTATGCCACTACCGATGGTAGGGCCGACCATCTTGGATCGTGCGTCCTTCTCAATACCGGTTCGAGACGTATGCTTCTTACTGCAGCACACGTTGTAGACGGGAACAGGTTAGCGTCACTTTACATCCCCGTGAACGGAAGGCTACAGCGGCTTGAGGGCAGCGGAATCATAACAGTCGCACCCAATGGAAAGCGTGACGATGATCATTACGACTTCGCAGCGCTCGATCTTCCTCCAAAGCTCGTTAGTTCTCTTGGAGCAGTTCGGTATGTTGAGCCCCACGAAATTCAGACGACGATCATGAGCCGCCGGCCGTATATGGCCCTTGGTTTTCCGAACTCAAAGAATAGGAAACGGATAGATCATAAGATCCGCCGTGTCATCCCACAGCGGTTTAGTCACGGAGGCCCGTTGTGGCTGCCAAGTGGAGCACAGGCGACCATCGAGAAACTTGAGCCAAATCATTTGCTGCGCATGAGCTACGAGAAGCAATCCCGTGCTGTTGATGGCAGCATCGTGAACTCTATCGGCCCAAAAGGGCTAAGTGGCGGTGGCCTCTTTTGTCTTGGTCAAATTGACTCCATCAGCACTACGGCAACGGAGTCAGCAAAATTAGCTGGCGTGCTAATAGAGAGGCGGCGAAGCGAAAAGGCGATTCTTGCAACGGACATTGGAACAATCTTGGACATTCTAGATGACCCGATTGCGTCCTAGACGAAAAGGTTCGGAACCGTTGCAGCGTGAAGATTAGCCGCCCCCTACCAAAGCGGCTAACCAGCCAACGAGACGATTTTTAGAGGAAGCGCCGATGCTAGATGCCTATCTGAAGAGCAAAGTGAAGCTTCCGACCTACGTCGATGGCGCGCGCAGGCCGATCGAAGATCCGATTACGTCCACGCTTTTCACTCCGCTGAGGTTTATGTCTCCGCCAGAGGCTGGGAAGATACTGTCTTGGCTAATCTACCCCACGTCTGCGCGCGCCATCGAAGTAAGCCGAATCGAATTTTGGCCTCGTTTCCGAGTCGATAAGGGCGCTTTGAATGCGTACACGATTGAGCCTGATCTTATCTTCGACGGGCAGCTTGACCGAGAACCTGCCCGCTGGATTGTCGAAGTAAAATGGGATGCAGAATTACTGCGCTCCCAAATCGAGGAGCAAGCCCGGCTGTGCGCTAGGCCGGGCGCTCAGACCTTTCATGTGTCGTTAGTTAAAACAGCGGCACTAGAGGCGTTTCAAAGCCCAAATAGTACTATCATTCAGTGGTACCAACTACTGTCCTCTCTTCGCCGCGCTTACGGCCAGGAAACGACGGTCGGAGCATCTGCGGCTTGGTGCATCGATGCGATAGCATTCCTCGAAAAGCTTGGCATCGGAACCTTCAACGGATTTGCCCACCTCAGCTTGGAGAAGGTCCAAATTGTAGAATCCCATCGCTTCTCGCGACGGCAATGGTCATTACCCGAATTGACTGACGTAACGCCCTCTCTGTTTTCCCTCACCTGACGAAAGAGTCAGATGTCCAATATTTACAATTCCTTCTCGAACGTCGTTCGGGTGACAAGCGAGTTGTCGTCTTTGCAACAGACGGCTCGCGATCTGTTCAGCGCTCCGGCTGGCTTTGACCTCTCTTCTTTTCGGTGGGCGCCGCACGAAAAGGACGCGCAGCACGAATGGCTTTGTGTTTGGGCGGCTATTAGCGCCACTGTCTTAGCCCAAGGCCCGAGAGACAATAGGCCAATCGGTAGAATCGTAATTTGTATGGACCTTTTCCGAGAGACTGCTCCTGCCGCCATTCGCAGCGTGCTACCCCATGCGAAGGAGAGTTTTCTAACGATCGTCTTCATCGCTGGAAACAACGTGACTGACCAAACCTATGATCCCCTTAGTCTACGGTTCGATACTGACGGTTGGCCGCTATGGGCCGAAAGGTACGTGGCATATGAAGAAGGAAGGTTACTTCAGTATCTAGACGGAACGGAGAAAGACCAGACACCTTGGACAAAACGCGCATGGTTGTTCGCGATACCTTTGTCGGCACTTGACGATAGAGACTGCTTTCGCCAACAGATTGTGACTCCGTTTTGGAATACCCTAATGGGTCGGCCAAGTGGCTCGATATTTCCGGCTGACAGTGCTGCCTTGAAATTTCCGCTGCCGCAGCAGCCTCATTGATCATGCAACGTTCATCCGCCGGTCCGTACAGAATCTAAACCCCACGGTATTCCTAGTTCCGGCGAGAATCTCTATTTTGTGGAGGTAACAATTTATCTATGGGCCGGTTCAGCCCCTTAAAGCCCTACAGATCGAAGCCCCCCGTGGCACGTGCGGGTACCTGCGGCTAGGTGCGGTTCTGCGCAATGAGAGAATCCAAGCCGGGGGCAAGCAAGAAAGGCAAGGTTTGGTCGAGTTCGGCTGGATCACCGTCGTGCGATAAGAAGGCGTCCAACACTTGTATGCACCTCAGTGCTAGGTCGAGCCACTTCTGGTTCAGTTCAGACGCTTCCAGCTCTGCGACCAGATTCAGACGCGTGCTTTCTGATCCTGTGGCATAAAACGCGGCTCGGCCCGCAAGAATGAAGGACTGTCGTCGTGCCACCGCATCTGCCGAGATTTCGTTGCGCCGCTTGTAAAACCGAAGCAGTGAGGCCGCGTATTCTTTATCCAATTGACCCGACACTATGGCCCTTGCGATAGCTAGGTCCGCAAACCAGCTTTCATCGTCTGGCGGGCACCAATTTCGGAGCACGTCCGGAGCGTTCAACTTTCGATAAAGGCGAGCCACCGCTTCATCAAGAGCACTTGCGTAAGGTGCCCGCACCGTGTGAGCTCGTGCCACAGCCATTATGGCCTGCTCTCTGGAATAGATTTCTAAGCCAAAAGACGCTAGTTCATCCCGAATACCTTCTAACGCCGCGTGAGCAATAACATTCATTGTCTCATTGGGTGTTTGCTCGTTCGGGCCGTCAAGCAAATATGGAACAAACCCTAAGTCGTTTACCGTGGTCTTCTTGAGTATCATGCCATTATCGAGGTCGTGAAGGACTGATGACTTCGCGAGGTCTGCCGGGACCACCTTGAACACTTGCTTGCCCGGACAGATTTCGAGTCCGGCCTGAAGGAAGCAATATGCGACAAGTTGAGAGCAGAACACGCGGCCGCGATCTATTGGTGGAATGAACTTCAGTATGGATGCGACTGCATCATTGTCCGCATAAGGTACTCCCATCATCGACTCAGCGGTCTTCACCAAAATGATCGGATCAAAGTGGTGTTCCGCACAAACTCGCCTCACTAGGATGTTCTCTGGAGCGCGAACGCACATCCGATCAAGTCTGAACTGGACCACACCTGCGTTGGCTGACTCCATGAGAGCCGGTGGGTTCAAGACCAACACCGCGTGGCTGAAGTTCGCCCAGGTCGCAAGTTTGATGGCCATGCTTTCGAAGTGACCTGGTGAACTGGTCAAGATCACATCTCCAATTTGCAGTCGAGATGCGTCCAAAATGTAGATTTCGTCGTCGGGCTGTAGCGAATCTCCCCCGCCCTTACCAAAACTGCCTTTCATACGAACACTCATTAGTAAAATGGATCAAGCATTAGAAATGTGAAAAGTGCTCAGTCTCCGTAACTGAGACCGGCAACCATTCAATACTACCCATTAGTACACGATACAACGACAAGCTGTGACGGAGTAGGTCCGCGTCGCCGCAGGTCGGTGCCTAGCATAAGGTTCGGGGTGTATGCTGATGCGTGGGATACAGCCAACGAGTTCGAAGGAAGCTTGCCCGCTAGTGCAATTTGCCTCGTCGGGATGTGCAAACGATGTGAACCTAATGTGGGTCGTAGCGAGTCCGGCCGATGGCTTTCGTCACCGGCCGTAGTCGGCGCTAGGCGCTACGCCAAAACCCAAGCCATCCGTTCGCCAACCGCGCGGCCCCCTAGAGGATAGCAAACAAAGCACGCTAGTTGCTTTATGTAAGGGCAATCATCAGTGCTTCTCGATTTCGTCCGTTCGGCCGCCTTCTTCGGCCCACTTACAGAACGCATCGATGCCTAGCGTGTAAAGAATAAGCACAATACCGGCGATCACGGGCGCTCCTGCTACCGCAAAGATCGGGTGAGCCTGAGATAATTCGACGCCCAAGCTTAAGCCGCTGACGCCGACCAATGCTTCCGGCGTAGGAGCTTTTATTGGGCCGCCGAGTTTTGATTTCGTATAGATCCTGAACGCATCATCCGCCTTCTTTCGGATCGCCTTGTCGCCACAAAGGTATTTTCGGATGGAGCGAGCATAGAGACCAAAGAACCCCAACTCATGTTTCGCATCTTGCGCGAGTTGGTAAGTGCTCGCTTCAACCTTCAACTCATTCCGAATTTCGTCGAGTAGCGGATTCTCCGCCGCGGCCTTCTGAAACTCGCTGTCGCTCTTCAAATCCCAAGATCGATATGCCGAAGTTCGACTTGATGGGGACTGCTCGTAATGAACCTCCGCGTATGGTTGTTTTACGAGCACACCGACCAGCCGCTCCAATCGTTGGCTCACGCGTGTCTCGTCACCATCCGCCAACACCTGTTCGAGCGATTGATGATACTCCAACTGGGACAACAGGTTTAACTCGCGAAAGCCTACTTCTATCTCGCGCCGATGCCGATCATATGCCGTTAATTCAGGAGTCGGGTACGTAACTTGAGAGGCTTCGAATCGCGTCCACATAAGCGGCCCCTCTTGCGGGAACACAGCTTTCAACCTCGCAGAAATGCGGTCCTGAAGCTCTTCGAATCCAATTTGATCGCAAAGATCATCAAACACTTTGGCAAGGTAAATGGTCTCAAGCTCACCGTGCCTATCTTCCAAAAGCTCCGAGATGAACGATTTGAGACGATCAGACAAATAGCTCTCAACCTGATCTCTAGCGAAGAAGGTACGTAACTCCTGGGTCCTTCCTTTAATTCGAACGCGCTTAAATCCCTTGCTTATGCAGTAATCAACCAATGCGTCAATCTGCTCGGGGGCGGCCATTACACAGTACTCCATCCACGATAATCAAGAACAAAGCTAGATTATTACTGGTAGCACTTCAATCGGATTCGCGAAGAGGTAGTATAATCTGGAGTCAGTCTTTCTCTTGCCGCCTGCGAATTATGAGCACTAGTTATTGGATGTGGCCAGTTGCTTACCCCGATCCGCTAGCACCTTACGCTAGCGCGGCCGACGATTTATCACCGGCGGCCGAGCCGCATATATTACTGGGCAACAAGCCACGCGTTCGCCGCCGTTACGGTTGACCTGAGCCCCAAAGGTCATCCAGCGATGGGCAGAATCCTTTGGTCATTTGAGCCTGTGTGGCTAGGTGATGCAACGGGACGGGGCGCGGAGCCCTCGACACAGCGCAGCGTCCCGTCCCGTTGCATGTCGGACGCTGTTAGCCTGGCGTAAGTTGATGGCGGCAGGTTGCCGATCCCGCTGTGCGGACGAACGGTGTTGTAATC